>CAYZID010000017.1:0-42253 GCA_964478315.1 uncultured Myxococcales bacterium
CGTCGTGTGCATCAAGGGCAGAGACCGGGCGACGCGCAGGTCAGGCGTCGCGGCGGGGGGGGTGGGAGAGAGGGGCCCCCCCGGCCGCCACCCGCCCGCCGGGGCCGCGGGGGCCGGGGGGCCCCGGCTCACCCGTGGCTTATGGATGAACTCCAGGGCTACCTCCCGTCCCCGGCGACGCGCGTGCAGCGCAGGGGGTGGCCCGGGCGCAGGTCGCCCACGTCGATCAGGAGCGCGTCTGGCGCCAGGGCGTCTGGAGCGAGGGTCGCCGCGGTGGGGTCGGGGAGGGCGGCGAAGCGCCCTCGGGGCATGACGATGGTCAGCGCGTCGGGGGCGTCGGGGTCTTCGAAGAGGTAGACGCCGCGATCGTAGGCCGTCCCGCCCTGGGAGCGCTCCGCGACGAGGAGCCCGTAGTCGGCCGCGAGGTCCAGGGTGTACACGAGGGTGTCGCCGGGCACTGAGAGCCCCTCGCAGGTGTAGCGGCCCACGAGCCCGCAGGGGCCCGCGAGGGAGATGGCGAAGCAGTCCGCGAGGGTGTCGTCGTGCCCGAGGGTGAAGCGCAAGAGCAGCCCGTGGCCCGTGATCGGCTCGCGGGCCGTTCGGCGCCAGCCCGTGTCGTCCTCCAGGACCAGGCTCGATCCGTCGTAGCGGTAGGTGCCTGCGTGGACCTCGGCGCCGCCGTCCACGTCCCGCAGGAGGTGGCCCGAGCCGTCCAGGTAGAGGGTCGTCTGGGGCGTGCTCTGGGTGGGCCCAACGCACAGGAAGCGCCCCTGCTGGCGCTCGATCGTCTCCTGGAGCGAGGTCGGCGTGAGGTCGCCGTGGCAGCTCAGCGGGGCGGGAGCCGGGGCGCAGGCGCCCTGGAGGGCGAGGGTGGCGGCCATCACGAGGCTGACGCTCCCCCGGCCCGGGCGTCCCGGGAGGCCGCCTCGCGCGTCCGGCGGCTGAAGATCGGCCTCCCGGGTGGCGTCTGGACCCGCTGTCGGATATGTCCGGCGTGTTCGCATCGCGACCCCTTCGCCCGGCGCGCATCGTCCTCCACAGCTTACCCCATGCGGCCCGTTCACGGCTCTCCCGCTCCCTCTCGAGGTGTTCCCATGCGACGGCTCGCTCTCCCGGAAGTCTCCCTCTCCCCCTTGGCGCACGCCGGTGTCTGGGCAGCGTTCTGGGTGCTGGGCGCGTGCGCGACCGCGTCCGCCGCGGCCCCGGCATCCTCCCCGCTGCTCCAAGACGAGCGGAACAGCGTCGAGGTCTTTCAGCGGGTGTCGCCGTCCGTCGTGTTCATCACCAACGCCGCGCTTCGGCGCGACTGGTTCACGATGGACGTCACGGCCATCCCTCAGGGCACGGGGAGCGGCTTCGTGTGGGATCGTGCCGGGCACATCGTGACGAACTTCCACGTGGTCCGGGGCGCGCAGGCGCTCAGCGTGAAGCTCATGGACGGGACCTCCTATGAGGCGAGGCTGGTGGGCGTGGACCCCACCAAGGACATCGCCGTGCTGCAGATCGAGGCCCCGGCGGAGGCGCTCCAGCCCGTTCGAGTGGGCCGGTCCTCCGCCCTGCAGGTGGGGCGGAAGGTGCTCGCCATCGGCAATCCCTTTGGGTTGGACCACACGCTGACCACGGGCGTGGTGAGCGCCCTGGGGCGGGAGATCGACTCCCTCGTGGGGCGGAAGATCCGCGACGTCATCCAGACGGACGCCGCCATCAATCCCGGCAACTCGGGCGGCCCGCTGCTGAACTCGGCGGGGGAGCTCGTGGGGATGAACACCTCGATCTTGTCCAAGTCCGGGGCGAGCGACGGGATCGGGTTCGCGGTGCCCGCGGACACGATCGCGCGCGTGGTCCCGCAGATCATCCGCTACGGTCGCGTCCTGCGGCCCGGGCTCGGGGTGGAGCTCGTCCAGGACGCGGTGGCGCGGGCGAACGGCATCCGGGGCGTCGTGATCTACCGCGTGCCCAAGGGCAGCGCCGCCGCGCGGGCCGGCCTCCGAGGGCTGCGACGGTCCCACGGGGAGCTGCTCCTCGGGGACGTCATCGTCGCCGTAGAGCAGGGGAAGGTCGAGACCTACGAGGATCTCGCTACGGCGCTGGAGCGCCACCGCGTTGGAGACACCGTGACCCTGGGGATCCTTCGAGACGGGAAGATCGTCCGCATCTCCGTGACCCTCCAGCCCGTGCGTTGAGGGCCCACGCGGCCCGCCGGCGTCCTCGGGCCGCGTTGCTCCCACATCCGGCCATGACAGTGCGGGAACGCGGGGCGTCGGGAGGGCCCTGAGCCACCCCACCAGTCGACGCGGCGGCCGCGTCCTCGCGCGAGGCGAGGGCCGCGCCCTGGCGGGCGGCGGGCCGCCCCCGACGACACCCGGCGCGGCCAGGATCCGTTGTAGGGGGCGTCGGGCGGACGGGCAACCGGATCGGGGGTACCCCGGGAGCCGCCACGCGTCCCGAGGGCCGAGGCGCAGGAGGCCGCGTCTTGGGGAAGGAGGCGCGCGGCTGGGGCGCGGCAGCTCGGCCGCGTCACGTCGAGCGGCCAGGCACGAAACCGGCCGCGCAGCGCGACGCCGCCTCCACGTGGGAGCCGACGCCGAATCCCAGAGCAGGCGGTGGATCAGGGGTCCGAAAGTGGCTGTGAGCGGCGAGCTGGTACACGCTCGCGGCATGGTCACGACCACCGCCTTCCTCAACTCCCTGCCACCGGCCCGGCTCGCCCAGGCCGACCTCGGGCGCTTCCTCACGCGCGCCCTCGCCCGCCTCGATCGGGCCGAGCTGCCCGCGCTGTTGGACATCTTGGCGACCACGCCGCTGTCCGGCTATCCCGACGCCCTGGGGCCCGTCCTGCGGGCTTTCGTGGAGCACTGTTTGGAGCAAGGCGTGGCCTTGGAGGACCTCCACCCCGGGGGTGTGGAGGCGATCTTGAGTGACCCGGCCTGGCAGGCGCGGGCCCAGGGCGCCGTGGACCTCCGCCAGCGCCGCCTGCGCCCCGGGGAGCTGCTCTCCGAGGAGGTCCGCGCCGCGGCGGCGGCGGCGCACATGCTGCAGACCCTGGATGGCGAGGGCTCGGCGCTCGTCCTTCTGGCCCCGGTGACGATCACGAGCGTGGACGGTCTGGGGTGGAGCGCTCCGGGCGGTCCGGTGGTGGTGCGGCCGGCGGACGAGGAGGAGGCGTCGGCGCTGCGCCGCGCGTGGGGGCGCGTGGAGGAGCTCCACGGGTGGGCCGCGGAGCCTTGGGTGAGCGCGCTCGTGGCCATCTCGTCTCGCCCCAACCTGGACGCCGCTCGGTGCGCGCGGGCGCTGGACCGCCTGGACGGGGACCAGCGGGCGGCCGTCTGGGCGCTGCTCGTGGAGCACGTCCGGGGGGGGGAGCTCCTGGAAGAGCACCGCCCAGGCCCCGCGGATCTGGCGAGGGCGTTTGCGCGCGCGGGGATCACGCTCGAAGACGGGAGCCTCGCCCCGCTCCTGGCGTTCGCGCGGCGGGCTTACGAGGGGTGCGCGCCCGACCCGGCGGTGGCGGAGGGGATCTGCCCGTGCACGAGGGCCGACCTGGAGACCTATTGCGGCTGGCCGGAGGTGGGTGAGGCGCGGCGCGCGCGGCTCCTCGCCCTGGATCCCCGCGTCGCGAGCTACCGCCTTCGCGTGCTGGCGTCGGCCGAGCGTGCCGCCCGGCGCCCGCCCCTCGGGGATGACGAGGTCGCGGACCTTCGGGCCCTCCGCGACGGCCTCCTCATGCCGCTCTACAAGCGGGACGTTCGCCTCTTGCGGGCCGTGGACCCGCTGGCGCTGCTTCAGGCAAGCATCGAGCGGGGGGAGGACCGGGACCAGATCCTGGCCGATCTCCGCGACCTCGGGGAGCGCGCCGTGGCCGCCGCGGCGACCGCCCCGAGCGCCCCGGGAGGGGCCCGGCGGGTGGCCGAGGAGACCTCGGCCGGTGATCCCCACGAGGCGGGTGGCGAGGACGCGGGGCGCCCCGCCGCGGCCGGGCCGCGCCAGGCCCGGCCAGACGAGGTCCTCGCGGACGGCTCCTCGCGTGGTGGGGGAGGAGCCGTGCGGGCCTCGTCATCACCCGGGGCGCGCCCGAGCAGCGCGGAGGCGCCCCCCGCCGCGGCCGCGGACGACGCGCTGGGCGAGGTTCCGCCGGCGGCGAGCCCTTACGCGGACTTTGAGCCCGGACCGCTTCCCCTCCCGCCGCTGCCGCCGCCGCCTCGTGTGGCGCGGGCTCGCCCGCCGTCCAAGGTCTCTCTCCCGCCGCTGCCGGCGCCGCCTCGTGTGGCGGGCACCCGTCCGCCGTCCAAGGTCTCTCTCCCGCCGCTCCCGGTGCCGCCCGCTCGGCTGGCGCGCGGGGCCCTTGGGACGCGACCCCAGGGGGAGCCGGCGAGCTCCTCACCCCCGGGGGCGCGGGGCGGGGCGGCCGTGGCTCCGGATCCGGGTTCTCCCGGCGGCCCCCCCCGCGCCGCACGCGGACCGGCTCGGCGGCGGGAGAGGCCGCCGACCCAGGAGCCCCTCTCGGGGGGCGGAGCCGCGTCTCCGAACGCCGCGGTTGGAGTTCAAGCTCCCGGCCCCGTGACCCGCCGCCCAGCGAAGCGCCGGGCTGGGGCGCCGGTGAGGGCGCGGGGTAGCAAGCCCCATGGGGCCGCGTCTCGCGGGGGAACGCGCCTCGTGACCCCCGCGGGTGCGGAGCGCTTCTACGACCAGACCTTCCGCGAGCTGGAGGTCTTGGAGCGCGATCTCTTGGAGCGCGGTCCGTGGCCCCAGGCGATGGAGCGGCTGGAGGCGCTCACCGCCGAGGCCCAGGCGCTGGCCCAGGCCTTGGGGCCCTCGGCGCGGAGCGGAGACCGGGAGTTCGCCGCGGCGCTGACCAAGGTCGAGCGGGTTCAGGGCTACCTGGACCGGGTCCGGCCTTTGGCCCAGGTGTCCCCGGAGCCCCAAGACCCGGAGGAGGAGCCCCTGGACGAGTCCGGGATGCTGGGAAAGCTGGGGCGTCTGTGGAGGCGGGGGCGCGACAAGCGCCCTTGAGCGCCCCGACCAGCGCCGGTGGGGGCTCGCTCCGGATCCTCTGGGGACCGGCAGCGGGAGCGGAAGCGGCGGCGGACGCCCGCTCAGGCCGCCTGGAGAGCGTTGAGGCGCTCGTAGACCTCCGCCGCGGTGTCCACGGGGCGTTTGGCGGGCTCCTTGTGGAGGAGCCCCCCCACCAGCTCGCGGAGAGGGCGGGGGATGGGGTGGCCTCCGACCGCCTCGGGGAGCGGCGGCGCTGGCTCCCGCACTTGGAGGCGGAGGAGCTCGTCTGGGTCGTCGGCTTGGAACGGGGGGGAGCCGGTGAGGAGCTGGTAGAGCAGCGCGCCGAGCCCATACAGGTCCGCGGGGGGGCCCACGGGCGGTCCCGCCAGCCGCCCGCGCTTGCGGCGGTGGCGCGCGAGGGAGAGGACCACCTCGGGGGCCACGTGCGCCAGGGACGACCCCAGGACTGCAGACAGGGGGGCGTCGGTGTCCACGAGGAGGTCCTGGGTGAGCTTCGTGAGGCCCAAGCCCAGCACCTTCGTCACGGGCTCTCCGTGCGGTCGGCAGATGCGGACGCTGCGGTCGGAGATGTTCCGGTGGAGGATTCGCCGCGCGTGCGCGTCGCGGAGGACCTCGGCGACCGCTCGGCCCACGCGGACGGCGGCCTCCGGGCGGAAGGGCCCGAGCCGCGCCACCGCGTCTCCCACCGCCTCGCCGGGGGGGTACTCGATGACGCGAAAGAGGAGCCCCTCGTCGGTGGCCGCGAAGCTCTCCACGCTCATGACGTGGGCGCCCCCGAGGGCCATGGCGTCCCGGCTGGCGCGGTAGAAGGCGGCCACGGTGTCGAGGGCCTTGGTGGGCGCGGTCTTGTAGACGACCACGCCCACCGGGCCCACCACCGGGTGGGCCGCCTCGAACAGCCAGGCAGGGGCCACGTCCCCCGCGTCTCCCGTCACGGTGTACGGCGCGTCGATGAGCGCGCCGAACAGGTCGGGTCGATCCCGCGTGTCCCGCGCCTCCCAGCCCACCGGGATCGTGCGCAGGCGATCGGCGGCGCACTGGCGCTCCTGCGACAGCGCTCGGCACTGGGGACACACTCTGCTCATGACGGGCGCATGGTAGCCGGGCACCACGGGGCTGTCACATCTTCCCCCCCCACGCTCCACCCCGCCACATCGGTAACGCCGGGGGCCCGTAGCTCGCACCTTCCCCCTTCCCTCGACCGGCCCGCCCCGGTACTCTCAGTGGGAGCGAGCGAACGCTCGCTCTCCCGTCCTCACCTCGCGCGGAGCTGACGTCATGAGCGGACACGGTGTGTACGTCCTGGGCGGCGTCGCGGACTTCCGGCCCCACCCCGTGTGGAAGCGGCTCCGGCGCCGCGGGCCCGCCGCACTCGCCGCCGCGCACGCCGCCGGGGAGCTCCGGCCCCTGTATGCGGAGCACCTCCTGGGGCGCGGGATCGAGGAGACGGTGGCCCGGTGCCGGGCGTTGGGCGTGGACCTCCGCTCCGTGCGGGCCCTGGAGGTCGCCGTGAGCTACCCACGAGAGCTCGCGGGGCTGGACGAGGAGGCGGTGGAGGAGCACGCGCGGCGCACCCTCGCCGCCCTGGGGCTCCGCGAAGCCCTGGCGCCCGACCTCCAGATCCGCTGTCGCCCCACGCTGGCTGCGTCCTCGGCGGGGATGGTCCCCGTGAACGACGCCGTGGCGGATCTGCTATCCTGGGCGGGGAGCGCGCACGCCAAGGGGAGACGCCCCGGCGTAGCGCTGGTCATCGTCGCGGGCAACGCCAAGGGCACGACGGTCGGCCGGCCGCGGCTCACGGTGGAGGCCACGAATCGCGTCTTCGCAAGCCTCATCTCGTCCCTGGACCAGCGCCTCACGGGCGCCTCCATGCCCCGCCTGGCGGGGGTCACGACGGGCATGGTCTACCGACGCTGGCCCGCCCTCCGACGCGCCCTGCGGGACGCCGTCTGGGGGCAGCGCCTCGCCGTCCACGAGCGCGCCGCACAGGGCGCCCTCGCGCCGCACGTCGCCACCCACCCCGACGCCATCCCCGACCGCGTGGTGTGGGAGCCCATGCGCCTCATGGATGTGGCCCCCCAGTCCATGGGGTACGCGGGCCTCATCCTGGGGAGCGCCCCCCTCCCACCCACCCGGGGGCGGCCCCACGCCGTGCGCCTGCTGGGCGTCGGCGCGGGCGTGGACCGGGTGAGCACCCGGGACCGCGCGGACATGTTCGCCGCCTCGGCCATGATGTCCGCCATGGACGGAGCCCTGCACCAGGCGCGCGCGGTGGACTGGCGTCGGCACTGGATCCACGAGGCCCACAACGCCTTCCCGGCCGTCCCGGTGGCGGAGCTCGAGCGCCTCTTGGAGCTCCGCGGGGACGGCGCCGGGCTGGCCGCGGCGCTCACCGCCGGGCGCGTGGGGCCCGCGGGGGCGGAGCTGCTCGTGGACCCGGCGGGGGGGGCCTTGGCGGGGCACCCCATCGCCCCGACCACGGTCCGCCTGCTGCTGCGCACGGCCGAGGCGATGTCCCGAGGACCTGCGTCCAACGGCTGCGCCGCGGTCGGGCTCGATGACGGCGCTCCCACCGTGGGGACGGTCTCCGCGGTGGGAGGGCACCACGCCTTTGATGGCTTCTTCGTACTGGGCGCTGGCGCCGCGGAAGCGGTGGGGGCGCTGGAGAGCCACCTCGCGCCCTTCGACCACGACGCCCTCAACGCGCGCGTGGCCGCGGACGTGGCGGTCGAGGACGCGCGCACCGCCGCGCCTCGCGTGGGGCCTCTCCGGTTGGCAGGCGTGAGCTGGACGGCGCCCTGTGGGCGCGGTGAGCGGGACTGGTTCGCGGTGGGGGCGGACACCGCGGGGCGGATCGTTCCCGTCCAGGCGCCGGGCTGGCTCCTCCGACGCCTCAGCGCGCGCATGGACCGGCCGCCCCGCCTGGAGGTGGACGAGCGCCTGCGCGTCCAGCGCGTGGACGGCGAGCCCGTGGGCGCCGCCCCCGCGGGCGTGCCCGCGCTCGACCTGGCGGGGTAGGGGAGACAGCTCCTCGCTGGCGCACGCGCCATTGGGGTCACCCATCCTCTGGCTGGGGACTCTCGGACTCTCCTCCCGTCTCGGCCAGGGCCGGGGCCGCCGCGCGTCCCCGCGCGCCCCCTGTGGGTCGCGCTCGCGTGGTGCTTGGGAGCCCCAGGCGGACCTGGGCGGCGCGGTCTCGCGGAGGCGTCGGGCGTGGCGTGAGGGCCACGATGGAGAGGCCCGTGTCGCCGGAGGTCGCGCCGTCGGGGGCCGATTGGCACGGGTTCTGCTTCGCGTGGCGGCCATGAACGACCGCACGCACCCCCTCTCGATGTCTGCGTCTCCGACGCTGGCCGAGCGAGCCTGGCTCCGGCGCTACGCCCGGCGTCGCTTCCGGCGCTTCGACGACCTCGTGCCCCCCGAGGAGCTGGAGTCCCTCGCCGATCTGGGCTTCGTCCTCGCGGCGCGCCGGTTCCAGCGAGGACGCCAGGCGGCCTTCACCACCTACGCGCGCTGTTGGGTCGATGGCCTCCTGCGCCGGGCCGTCCACCAGGCCATGGAGCGCGAGCGGCGCCGGGGCACCGCGCCTCCCTCCGACGCGAGCGCCCGCGCGCCCGAGGTCCAGGTGGAGGCGCCGCACAGGTCGCCCGAGACGCTGGCCTGGCTGCGGCGCACGCTGGAGCGCCTGCCGCCCCAGGATCGCGCCCTCGTGACGGCCACCGTCGTCGAGGGCCGCTCGGCGAGGAGCCTGGCGCAGTCACTGGGCGTGAGCCCGCGGCAGGCCCAGCGCCTGACCCGACGTGCCCTGGCGCGGCTCCGCGCCGCGGCGGGCGTGGAGGGCCCGCCAGCGGCGGAGGCCACCGCGGCGCCGTGACGGACGGGCGACCTACCAGGTCGTGGGGTCGCAGGCCGGCGCCGCGAGGTTCATGGGGCCGTGGGGCCCGGCCTCGCCTGCGTTCCCGCTGGGGTCACCTCCCACGCCGCCCAGCCCACCCACGCCCAGGGGCGTGATCGCGATGGCCGCGCAGGAGGGGGCGCTCTCCCCGGCGAGGTAGATCCCGTAGGCGGGGCCGCCCGCGCCGCCGCCGCCGTTGCCGCCCCGACCCCCGTCGCCGCCGTGGCCGCCCGCGCCGCCGGCCGTGGCGTTCTTGTGCCCGTCACCGCCCGCGCCCCCGGCGCGCCCCAACCCCGGGGCGCCGCCGATGCCACCGCGCCCCCCGTTGCCGCCGGACTTGTAGCTGATGTCCAGGTTCAGCAGGGTGGGGCTCGCGTCCACCAGGAAGACGCCAAACGACCCGCCGCCCGCCGTTCCGGGCTGGGCGCCCTGGCCGCCGCCGCCGCCGCCGCCGCCGCCGCCGCCGCCGCCGCCCCAGACCGCGCAGCCGAACCACCCGCCGTCGTCCCCCTTGCCGCTGCCGCCGCCGCCGCCGCCCTTGCCGCTGGCGCCGTCGGTGCCCGCCGTTCCGGCCTGGCCGTGCCACAGGCCGTTCGCGTCCACCGTCCCGGGCCCCTTGCCGCCCACCCCAGGCTGTCCGTCCGCCCCGTCGGCGCCGTCCGCGCCCTTGGCCTCCGAGCCGCCGCCCGGCGTCCCGTCGGGGCTCGGAGAGCCCGTGTTGCCCGCGCCCTCGCCGCAGTTGGAGTCCGCCCCCTTGCCTCCGGCGCCGTGCCCGTCGGGGCAGGTGGAGGCCCCGCCGGGGCCACCGTAGCCGCCGTAGGTGTCGAAGTCGTTGCAGTTGCAGTCCGTGTCGGTCGTAGTTCCCCCCGGCTGCCCCTGGGCGCCGTCGGTGGCCTTGGGCCGGTCGGGCGCGCTCACCCCGGGGGCGCCGTTGCCGGCGACGATGCGGCAGTTCTGCACGCGGGCGTTGGGGCCCACGCTGCGCATCCAGATCCCGTAGCTGGAGCCCCCCTGTCCGGGATGGTTGGCGCTCTGGACTGTGACGCCGCCGAGCGTCGTGTCCGCGCTCAGCCCGTCGAACAGGACGGCCCGCACGGCGCCGCCCGCGTCCACGTCGTCGGCGTGGACGATGGTCTCGTTGAGGGCGGGGGCCCGCTCCCAGCTCCCGTCCGCGCTGTAGCCCCCGTACACGCTCACGCCGTCGACCATCTGGAGCTGGCCCGCGTAGCTCCCCGCCGCCACGTAGATCTGGTCGCGGACCCCCACCTGGGCGAGCTCCTGGGCGCGGGCGATCGTGTTCACCGGTGCGGCCATGGTGCCTGGGTTCGAGTTCTTCCCCGCGGGAGACACGAAGATCCCGCGGGCGACCTCGCCGTCGATCCCGTCGCAGTTGTCGTCTTGGGCGTTGGCGTCCGGCGGGTCGGAGTCGGACACCTTCACGCAGGCGTACTCGCAGCCGTCCGCCTCGTCCCCGTTGAGGTCCCAGTGGCCCACCTCGCACGGGCCCAGGCGGCACTCGCCGCCCACGCACAGGGGCTGGGCGAAGTCGAACTGGCAGGCGTGCCCGCAGAACCCGCAGTTGGCGGGGTCGGTGGTCATGTCGATCTCGGGGCCACAGAGGCAGGAGCCCGTGTCGGGGAGGCACTGCATGGCCGGTGGCTGCCCGCCCCCCTGGTCCACCTCTGTGCAGGTGAAGCCGCTTGGGCACTCGGCGTCCGGCTTGGAGCAGTCCCGCGCGCAGTAGAGCCCCTGCTCGATGGTCATGCAGAGGTCGCCCTCCACCGCGCAGTCCGCGTCGGTGAAGCACGGCTTGCAGAGGGTGTCGATCTCCTGCACGCAGATCCACACCGGGTCACTGGGAGTCTCGATCTCCTGGCACCGCCAACCCTGAGGACAGGCGTCCGTACACGTCTCGGTGCAGCGCTGGGCCACCTCGGGGTCGTCCACGGCGATGCAGTAGCCCGACTCGCACTGGGTGTTGAACTCGCAGGGGCAGAAGAAGGGCATCTGGTCGCCGTCGCAGGGGTCGGTCTGGCCGTCAGGCCCTCCGTCGCTCGCCCCATCCCCGGCGCCGTCGGCCGCCCCATCTGGGCTGGGGGATGTGTCGCGCGCCACATCCTCCACGGGAAACACCGGGACATCCGGCACGGACGCCGTGTCGGCGTGCGTTTCCGGGCTCGGGGGTGCGTCCCCGGGCCCCGCGTCGGTCTCGCCGCCGGTGGTGTCCGCCGCGACGGCCACGTCCGTGCAGCCCGCAGGGCCGCCCAGCGCCAGCATCGCGAGGCCACCGAGCACTGCGACCACGAGGCCCCGTGGCGCCAGCTCCGTGCGGTGCGTGGTGAGGAGGGGCGGGAGGGGGCGGTCGCCGGCCTTGGGTGTCGTCGTTCGCGCGTCGTTCATGCCCACACGGTAGCGGAACGCCGGTGCGCACGGCAACGAGCACGCCCTTCCTCGCGTGGCGCGTACGCATTGACGAGGCCCGCGTGGGACGGTAGCACGGCGCCGTGAGCGCACCTCTCATCGCCGTTACCCCCAACACCCTGCCCTCCGTGGACAGGCCGCTGTACAAGAACAAGGCGCTGGAGTACGCCGACGTCGCCATGGCTCAGGCCGTGCGACGCGCCGGGGGCCTCCCCGTGCTCGCCCTGGCCGGGGCACCGGTGGAGTCGAGGGTCTCCGTGGACGCTGGCGCCCCGGGGGACGCTCACCCGCTCCCTGACTGGGCCACCGGGGCCGCGGCCGCCCTCGTCGAGCGCGTCGATGGGATCCTCTTGAGCGGTGGCGTGGACGTGGATCCCCGCTGGTACGAAGGGCGCGAGGCGGGCGCGACGGCCGCCCGTGGGGAGGAGGGGGGCGGCCCGGGGGCCACGGATCTGGCGCGCGACGCCTTCGAGCTGGCGTTGCTGCGAGAGGCCCTGGCTTCGGGCGTCCCGGTCTTCGGGATCTGCCGTGGGTTTCAGCTCCTCAACGTCGCCCTGGGCGGCACCCTCTGGGGGGATCTGGAGAGCCAGCGCGAGGGCTCCCTCGTCCACCGCGACCAGGGGCGCTACGACCGCCTCACCCACGGGTTGCGCCTGGAGCCCGAGACCTGGCTCGCCGCCTGCCTGGGAGAGGTCGGCGAGGAGCCCCAAGAGCTGCGCGTGACCTCCGTGCACCACCAGGGCGTCCGCACCTTGGCGCCCGGCCTCCGCGCCTTGGCCTGGGCCCCGGACGGGCTCGTGGAGGCCGTGGAGGGCGGCCCGCGTCTTGGCGCCTGGGCGGCGGCCGTTCAGTGGCACCCCGAGTGGATGCCCGCGTCTCGTGGCCAGCGAAGCCTCCTCGAGACCTTCATCCAGGAGGCCCGCCATGCGGCCGAGGCGCGCTGAGGCCCGTCGACGGGGAGGGGGCGCGCCGGGAGCGCTCGCGCTCCTGATGGTCGCCGTCACCGCGATCGTCGCCGGGGCCTGCGGGGATCCGGCGCCGGCGGCCTCTCCGGGCGCGGCGGACCCCGCCGGAGGGGCGGCGCCGGAGGGAGCCTCCCGGGCCGGGTGGGAGCTCCCCGCCCAGGGGGGGCTCCCCGCGGCCGCGGAGGAGATGCTCACGGGCAGCGCCCGCGCCTGCCGCCGGGACGACGAGTGCGGGACCCGGGTCTGCTACTACGGCACGTGCATGGGGGCCCTCCTCATCGACCAGCGGTGGCGGCAGCAGCGGGCCACCGCGCCGCTCGCGCGAGCGGCGGCCCGAGATCCGGCGCTGCGCGCGCGGCTCGTGGCGCGCCTCGTGGAGATCTTCCACCGTCCGGACACCGACCTGGCCTACCGGGCCCGGGCGCTCCTCGTGCTCGAGGCGCTGGACGAGCGGCCGCCCCTGGTCGCCGCCCTGGACGCGCCCAGCGAGGCCCTCCAGGCCGTGGCGGCGCTGTCCCTCGCCCGTCTGGGAGACCCCCGTGGGCTGCCCCTCACCCGGGCGTTGGCGGAGAGCGACTCGCGCCCCATCGCCTTGGAGGCCATCCACGCCCTGGGGGCGAGCAAGGACAGGCGGGTGCTGCCGGACCTCCTGGCGTGGCTCGACGGAGACCTCGACCGCGAGCGGGTTCGCGCCGCCGTCGTGGCCTTGGGGGAGCTGGGGGATGCGCGCGCCGCGGGCCCGCTGGTGACCTTCTTGGCCGAGGGGCCCGCCTACCTGCGCGTGCGCGTCGCGACCGTGCTCCGCTCCCTCACCGGGGCGCGGCTGGGCGAGGATCCCGGCGCCTGGCAGGATTGGGCGCGAGCCAACCCGCCGCCCGCGCCGCCCGCCTTCCAGCGGCACAAGCCCGACGCGGCCGCCGAGTTCGGCCTCCCGGAGCCCTGACGAGGCCTGCACCGTGCCGGCGCCGCCTGGCCCAACGGAGTCCGGGGGAGTGGCGAGCAGGAGCCCGCCGTTCGCCCCCGGACAGCGAGCGTGGGGCTGGCTTCCATTGACCGGATCCGGGTGCTACACCCAGAGACGGCCGCGCGGGGGTGTGGCACCCGCTCGGGGACGGGCCACGGGGATGACCAGGAGGGGGCGTGGAGCTCGACATCTTCCAGTACGTGGGGACCTACCGCATCATCCGGGAGGTCGCCGAGGGCGGCATGGGGCGGGTCTACTTGGCCGAGCAGCTCGGCGTCTCCGGGTTTACGAAGACCGTGGGGATCAAGACGATCCGCCACGACCTCGTGGACAGCGGGCTGTTTCGTGACCTGTTCATCGCCGAGGCCAAGCTCGTGGCGGACCTCGTGCACGAGAACATCCAGCAGGTGTATCAGCTCATCGACATGATGGGGACCTACGCCATCGTCATGGAGTGGGTCCACGGCGTCACCTTCGAGGACATCAACGCCCGGCTCGACGAGCGCAACGAGTACCTGCCGCCGGAGCTGGCCGTCTTCCTGGTGAGCCGCGTGGCGCGGGCGCTGGCCTACGCCCACCACAAGCGCGGTCGAGATGGGCGGCACCTGCACCTGGTCCACCGCGACGTGAGCCCGGTGAACATCTTCACGAGCTGGCAGGGGGTGGTGAAGCTCGCGGACTTTGGCATCGCCAAGGCGCTCACGCACGCCCACCTGGATGATGGGAAGGAGGCGGTGGGCAAGACGCCCTACATGTCCCCCGAGCAGGCGCGGGGTGAGGTCACCGACCAGCGGAGCGACATCTTCTCGCTGGGGCTCGTGTTGTTCGAGATGTTCACCGGGGAGCAGCTCTACCCCGTGGAGTCCGTGGCGGAGGTGATCCACCTTCACGAGACGAAGCCCATCCCGTCTCCCCGAGGGTGGAACCCGCGGGTTCCCGAGGCGGTGGAGCCCATCATGCGTCGGATGCTGGAGCGGGATCCTCGGGAGCGATACCAGGACGCGCGGGACGTCGTGCGGGACCTGGAGGTCTTCATGTACAGCGGGGGCTACGGGCCCACGAACGAGAAGCTAGCGGACTACCTGGACGGACTGTTCCCCGAGGTGGACAAGAACCGGCTGCTCCCCGAGGAGATGATCCGGCCCCAAGGTTACGGGAGCTGAGCCCCGCGGGCGTCGCCTGGGTGCGCGGCGTCGCACCTCATCGCGTGAGGCGTGCCACCACCTCCTCGGGGTGCGCGCCGTGGACGCGGAGCCGCTTGCGGCGCCCCGTGGCGCCCGCCTCGATGGAGAGCGCGCCGCGGCCCACGCCGAGCGCCTTGGCGAGGAGACGGACGAGCGCCTTGTTGGCGGCGCCGTCCACGGGGGGGGCGGCGACGGCGACCTTGAGGCGCCCGTCGTGGAGGCCTACGACGCGGCTCTTGCTGGCGCGTGGCTGGATGAGCAGGCGCACCACCGTGTCGTCGCCGTCGGCGCTCACGGCCGACGCCCAGGCGTCGTCCAGCTCGGGCGTCTCGCGGGCGGGTGGGGGGGCCACCGCGCCGCGCTAGCGGAACAGCGCGGAGATGCTGTCGCCGTCGTGGATGCGCCGGATCGCCTTGGCGAAGATCTGCGCCACGGACAGCACCTTGAACTTGGCGGAGTGCTTGCCCTGGAGGGGGATCGTGTCGGTGAACAGGAGGCGCTCGATGCTCGACGCTTCCAGCCGCGACACGGCGTCTCCGGCCAACACGGCGTGGGTAAAGGCCGCGGTGACCGAGAGGGCCCCCTGCTCCTTGAGGAAGTTGGCCGCCTCGATGAGGGTACCCCCGGTGGACACCTCGTCGTCGACGATGAGCGCGTGTTTGCCCTCGATCTCGCCGATGAGGTGGGCCGCCCGCGGCTTCTCCGAGTCGTCGTAGCGGCGCTTGTCGATGATGGCCATGGGCAGGTGGAGGCGGTTGGCGAAGCGGCCGACCTCCTTGGCCTCCCCCGCGTCACCGGCCACGAGCACGTGGTCCGTGAGATCCTGCGAGCGGAGGTGGTCGGTGAGGATGGGGACCGCCTGGAGGTGGTCCACCGGGATACGGAAGAACCCTTGGATCTGCGGCGCGTGGAGATCCATGGTCAGTACGCGGTCGGCCCCCGCCGTCTCCAGGAGATCCGCCACGAGGCGCGCCGTGATGGAGATGCGCGGCTTGTCCTTCTTGTCCGAGCGCACATACGGCATGTACGGGATCACGGCCGTGATCCGGCCGGCCGACGCGTGCTTGAGGGCGTCGATGGTGATGAGCAGCTCCACCAGGCCCTCGTTCACCGGGGGAGCGGCCGTCTGGAGGATGAAGACGTCGCAGCCGCGGACGTTCTCGTCGATGTGTACCATGAGGTTCTCGTTGGAGAACCGCACCACCCCGGATTGCCCCAGTGGCACGTCCAGGAGCTCGCAGATCCGCGCCGTGAGAGCTGGGTGTGAGCGCCCGCCGAAGATCTTGAGCGTCCCGTTACCCCGTCGGTGGTTCACGTCCGTCCCTCCCGCGCTAGAAGCACGACTCACAACGTCTCTCGTCGCTATGCCTGGTCTTGGGATCTCAGGCGGTTCTGCTCGTCGGCCACGTGCCACCAGCACGCTCCGTCCTCGCGAAACCACCTGAAATCACGACGCGGCGCCTGGCTCGGTCCGCCCTTGTGAATCAAGCTTCTAGGCGCCATCTTTGTGCCCTGCCTTACGGGACGCCCCGGGCCCTGTCAATGCGGCGCCGGGCCGCGGGGTGGCGCCTACGAGGGACCGCCCAGCGCTGCCCGTACGGCCTCCGCGAGCTGTGCCACCGTGTAAGGCTTGGGGAGGAAGTGGACGTCATGGCCGAGGACCTCGGCCCCGTCGAGGATGTTTCGGGTGTAGCCCGAGGTGAACAGCACGGGCAGGCTTGGATAGCGGGCGCGCGCGGCTTCGACCAGCTCGCGCCCGTTCATGTGGGGCATCACCACGTCCGTCATGAGCAGGTCGATCGTGGGCCGGTCGTCTTCGGAGCTGAGGATCCGAAGGGCGTGGTGGGGCCCCGGCGCCTGGATGACCTGGTAGCCAAGGCGCTTGAGGAGAGCGGCGGCCAAGGCGCGCACGTCGGGAGCGTCCTCCACGAGGAGGACGGTCTCTCGGGCGTCTGGCTGGGGGGGGCTAGCGGGACGCGAGCTCGTCTGGGTCGAGGGCTCCACCCTGGGGAGGTAGATGCGGAAGGTCGCGCCCGCCCCCGGCTCCGACTCCACCTCGATGGTGCCGTGCGCCCCGTCGATGATGCCGTGCACCGTGGACAGCCCCAGCCCCGTCCCTTTGCCCACGTCTTTGGTGGTGAAGAAGGGGTCGAAGATCCGCTCTCGTATCTCCTCCGACATCCCGTGGCCCGTGTCGCGCACGGAGACGAGGACATAGGGGCGGCGCAGGAGCCCCCGGGCCTCGGCGGCGGCGGGGCCCAGGGGGCGGGCCTCTACCGTGACGACCCCTCCCTCGGGCATGGCGTCGCGCGCGTTGACGACCAGGTTGACGACGACCTGGTCGAACTGGCCGGGGGCCATGTGGACCGCCCCCACCGCTTCGTTCACGGTCATCTCCAGGGTGACCTGCTCCCCGAGGAGGCGGCGGAGCATCTGGCGGAGCGCCGAGAGGGCCTTGGCGACGGGGACGTCCTCCGGCTCGGTGTCGTCCTGGCGCGCGAAGGCCAGGAGTTGCCGCGTGAGCGTGGCCGCGCGCTCCGTCGCCTCCAGGACGTCACGCGTCATGGCTCGCACCGAGGGCCCGTCCAGGGCCTCGCGTTCGGCGTCGTCCGCCAGGAGCTCGGCCGTGCCCCCGATGGCGCACAGGATGTTGTTGAAGTCGTGGGCGACGCCGCCCGCCAGGAGCCCCACGGCTTCGAGCTTCTGCGTGTGGCGAAGCTGGGCGTCCAGGCGGCGCCGCTCGTCCTCGGCCCGCTGGCGCTCCAGCGTCGTGGCGAGGGTGGCCGCGGTGAGCATGACCAGACGCGCCTCTGGCTCGCTCAGCTCGCGCGCAGGGGAGGCGAACCGGAAGGCGAGGGCGCCCAGGCACCTCCCCTGGGAGGCCAAGGGCTCCAGCACGACCGTACCGGGGGAGGGCTCGTGCTCCACGCGCACCACCGTCTCCAGACGGGCCAACCACGCATAGGAAGCGGCGTCGATGGCCTCTCCATCGAGGGGCCGCGCCCCGCCACACGACGCGGCCCCCTCGGCGAGCCAGCGGTGGCGCAGCTCGAACACTCCCGTCCCGGGGTCTCCTCCGAGCAGGACGGCGCAGGTAGCGCCCAGGGCCTGAGCGATCGCGGCGAGGGCGCGGTGGATCCCGTCGTCGAACTCTCCCACGGGGAGCCGGATGAAGTCGTTGGCGATGTCTCCCAGGATCGCCCGGAACTGAGCCTCCCGCTCCAGCGCGCGCGCGGCGCGCTTGAACTCCGTGAGATCCCGCCATGTCGTTTGGAGGCGTACCCCACCTGGGAGGTCCACACGGTGGAGGCTCACCTCCACGTCCACCGTGCGCACATGCCCGTCTCCACTGCGGATCTGGTGCCGCCACTCGAAGACCTGGGGCTGGCCCTCCAGGGCGGCGCGGATCTTGTCTTGGGCCAGCGCCCGAGACGGGCGCCCGTTGGGCTGCACGGGGGGCGAGAGCTCGGCGGGCGTGCGGCCCACGAGGTCCTCGATGCGGACGCCCAGGAGCTGGGCGGCGCGGGGGTTGGCCTCCACGAAGCGTCCCCCCTCCGCGGGCGGCGTGAGGAGAAGGAGGCCATCGTTCGCGGCCTCGAACAGCGTGCGGTAGCGCAGCTCGGAGGTCTCCAAGGCGCGCTCGGCCTGTCGGCGGCTGGTCACGTCTCGGGAGATCGTGATGACGGACCCCACGCCCCCCCGGGCGTCCCGCTCGGGGACGACCTGCATCTCCACCCAGCGCTTGGTCGTGGGTACGAAGTAGGTGAGTTCGGCGAGCTGGTTCGAACACACCGTCTTCTCCAGCAGGTGCTCGAACGTCTCTCGAAGATCCGGCGGGAGGCCCACCGTCGCGAGCGTCCCCCCCACGAAGTGCTCCGGTGGGAGGCCGGTGAGCTCCTGCACCGCGGGGTTCGCGTAGAGATAGCGCCCGGTGCGGTCCAACCGCATGATGGTGTCGGGGCTGTTCTCCGTGAGGGCCCGGTAGCGCCTCTCGCTGGCGTCCAGGTCCGCTCGGGCGAGACCGTAGGTCACGAGCTGGGCCCCCTGTTGCAGGAGCTCTCCGAGGCCTCGAGGGGCAGGGGGCTCGAAGGCGCCTCCGGTGGCGCGCGCGAGGAGCACGCCCCCCCTCGTGCCCGGCTCGTCGCCCAGCGGCAACAGGCACAGGGACCACGTCTCGTCCCCCAAGCGAGCTTGCCCTCGGTGCCCACCCCAGCCGGCGCCGTCCGCAGGGAGTGGGGTGGCGGGAGGTAGCGGGTCCCAGCCCAGCTCGGCCAGGAGCGCGAGCGCGGCGCGCTCGGTCGTATGACCGGTCGCCGACCCATGGGCAGCGAGGGCGGCTCGGAGCCCTTCGCTGACGGTGGCGACGGTCGGGCTACCCTCACCCCCGGGCTCCGTGGGAGCGCGGTGCAGGATGAGTGCTCCTTCCGTGGCGCCCTCGAGTGCTTCGCCCGTCGTGCCCCCTAGGGTTTCGCCCGTCGTGCCCATCGGCGCGTTCTGCAACAGGAACATGCACGCCTCGTCCGCGAGCTCTCGCACCGCGTCGAGGACGGCGGTCGCCGTCTCCTCCACGGTCGTCGCCCCCGCGGCGCGGGTCGCCATCTGGGCTTGCAGTTGGTGCAGCCGCGCGACGCGGCGGGCTTCCGTGACGTCCCGCGACACCCCCACGATGGACGCCGGGCGCCCGTCGGGCCCCGCCACGATGCGCACGTGGTTGCTGGTGATGACCGTTCCCCCTCCCTTGTGGGGCTGGAGGAGGTCGAGCATCACCGGCTCCCAGCCCTCGGGGTCGCCCGCTCGGATGCGGTCCAGATGGTCTCGTAGGACGGCGCGCGCTTCGGTCAGCGATGGCTCCAAGATCCGCTCCTCGATGGGCATCTGTCGGATCTCGTCGGGCGTGAACCCGCGGAGTCGCTCGATGGACGGACTCATGTAGGTGTTGCGGAGCTGCATGTCCGCGGTCCACACCACGTCGGAGACGTTCTCGGCGAGGAGGCGGTAGTTCCGGTCGGCCTCCCTGCCAGCGCGGACGTGGTGGCCCATGCGGTCCAGGATCGCGCCCACGAGGCCGCCCATGACCCCCGCCAAGAGGAACGTCTTGGTCACGAACAACGCCTGGCTCGCCACGGGCGCGGCGAGCGCCTCCGTCCACCCCGGGAAGTTGGTGGGGAGGCCCACGTACAGACCGACCACGGCGGCGGCGAGCCCTGCGGTCGTCCAGAGGGCCCCCCGCAGGCCCCCGAGGATGCCGCCCGTCACGGAGGTGATGACGACGAGCGCTGGGCGTACGTCATTGGGACCGAGCGCCATATGGAAGAAGACGACCAGGAGCGCGAGGGGAGGGAGGACGGTCGCAGCGCTCGGGGCCAGGGGCGGGCGGTCCACCACCAGCAGCAAGGTCGCCCAGGCGAGCGCCACCGCGTCCAGCACGAGCACCGTCCCATGGCCGGTCGTGGACAGCGGCTCCCAGACGAGCGCCATCGTGACCACGAAGACGGCGGTTCCGAAGACGAGGAACCGGTAGGCGAGTTGCTGACGGAGGCGGACCAGGTCACCTACCGCCAAGGGCTCGCGGGTCCGCCTCCAGAGCCTACGCATCCCGCCGCCGCGGGCTCCCTCTCGCTTCCCGCCGGCCGGGTCCCGCGGGGAGCCTTCGTCCCGTCTGTTCAAAGAACCCCCCAGCACCAGAACGGCGGCGTCTTCGGCCTGGGAGCGAGGGCCCAGGTCAGGTACGGACAGCCTCGGTATGGTAGCCCCGCCCCGTCGGGGGTGTCCACGGGGCGGGCTCCTTTCTCGGCGGCGGTTCCGTGCGAGGGACCGGTGGGTTCCTGCGCGGGAAGGATGTCGGTGCCTCGGCCCACCCCGTGACCGGTCGCCGAAACGCGGCGGCTCGTCTCCCCCGCTCACACGCCGCCTCCTGCGCCTCGGTTGCCCCGCGGGTAGCCCCGCGGGACCGTCCGATTTGGGGGTTGACGGGGTGCGCGGCCGGGGCCTAAGAAACCGCTGGCTCGCCCCCGATCGGCGGGGAGCGGGTCGCGTCGCGCGAGCGCCCCACGAGGCGTCGGCCCTGGTCGGCGCCCCACCGCACCTCCGCGTTGGGGACGCACGCTGCGCGCCCTCCGCGCCGCGACCGGTTGGGGTCGCGGGGCCGCGCGGACACGGGCCCACCACCCCAGCGAGGGGAGAGAGATGAAGATCCACGAACACCAGGCCAAGGAGCTCCTCAAGAGCTTCGGCGTCCGCGTCCCCCGCGGCAAGGTCGCCTTCACCCCCGCCGAGGCGGTCGAGGCCGCCAAGGAGCTCGGCGGCGACGTCTGGGTCGTCAAGGCCCAGATCCACGCAGGCGGTCGCGGTAAGGCAGGGGGCGTCAAGCTGGCGCGTTCCTTGGACGAGGTCGGCGCCCTGGCCGAGGAGATCCTCGGCAAGACGCTCGTCACCAAGCAGACCGGCCCCCAGGGCAAGGTCGTCCGGCGCCTCTACATTGAGGAGGGCGCGGACATCGCGCGGGAGTTCTACCTGGGCGCGGTCGTCGACCGGCGCGCGGGCCAGGTGACCTTCATGGTGTCCACCGAGGGCGGCATGGAGATCGAGGAGGTGGCCGCGACGAAGCCCGAGGCCATCGTCTACATCCCGGTCAACACCGCCGTGGGCGTCATGCCCTTCCAGATCCGCGGGGCGGTGGAGAAGCTCAAGCTGTCCAAGAAGCTGGGGCGCGAGCTCACGGGCTTCATCACCAAGCTCTACGAGGCCTTCATGGCCTTGGACGCGAGCCTCATCGAGATCAACCCCCTGGTCGTGGACTCCAACGAGGAGGTCTTCGCCCTGGACGCGAAGATGGGCTTCGACGACAACGCCTTGTTCCGTCACAAGGACGTCGTCGCCTTGCGGGACCTCACCGAGGAGGAGCCGTCCGAGACCAAGGCGGCCGAATACGGTCTGAGCTACATCAAGCTCGACGGGGACATCGGCTGCTTGGTCAACGGCGCCGGGCTGGCCATGGCGACCATGGACATCCTCAAGCACTACGGCGGTGAGCCGGCGAACTTCCTGGACGTGGGCGGCTCGGCCACGACGGAGAAGGTCACCGAGGCCTTCCGCATCCTCCTCGGCGACAACGTCAAGGCCATCTTCGTCAACATCTTCGGCGGCATCATGCAGTGCGACACCATCGCCAACGGCCTGGTGGCCGCGGCGCGCACGCTCTCGCTGGAGGTCCCCCTGGTCGTGCGTCTCGAGGGGACGAACGTCGAGATGGGCAAGCAGATCCTGGCCGACAGCGGCCTCACCATCATCAGCGCGGACTCCATGGGCGACGGCGCCCAGAAGGCTGTCGCCGCGGCGCGGGGCTAGGAGGACCACATGGCCATCTTCTGCGACAACGACACGAAGCTCATCGTTCAGGGCATCACCGGCGGCGCCGGTGCCTTCCATACCCGCCAGATGCTCGCCTACGGGACGAACGTCGTGGCCGGCGTCACCCCGGGCAAGGCCGGTCAGCGCTTCGATGACCGCGTGCCGGTCTTCGACACGGTGGAGACGGCGGTCAAGGAGACGGGCGCCAACGCGTCGGTCATCTTCGTCCCCCCGCCCTTCGCCGCGGACGCCATCATGGAGGCGGCGGCGGCCGGTGTGCAGCTCGTCGTGGCCATCACCGAGGGGATCCCGGTGTTGGACATGATGAAGGTCAAGCTGTTCCTCCGCGACACGCCCGAGACGCGCCTCGTGGGACCCAACTGCCCCGGCATCATCAGCCCCGGCAAGACCAAGATCGGCATTATGCCCGGCCACGTGCACAAGGAGGGGCGCATCGGCGTGGTGAGCCGTTCCGGCACCCTCACCTACGAGGCCGTGGGCCAGCTCTCCGCCCTGGGGATCGGTCAGTCCACCTGCGTGGGCATCGGCGGTGACCCCCTCAACGGCACCAACTTCATCGACGTCCTCAGCGCCTTCGAGGAGGACGACGAGACGGACGGCGTCATCATGATCGGCGAGATCGGCGGCAGCGCCGAGGAGGAGGCCGCGGCCTGGATCAAGGAGAACTTCTCCAAGAAGATCGTCGCCTTCATCGCCGGCAAGACGGCGCCCAAGGGCAAGCGCATGGGCCACGCCGGGGCGATCATCTCCGGCGGCAAGGGCACCGCGGCGGACAAGGTCGCCGCCCTGGAGGAGGCGGGCGTCAAGGTCGCCCCCACGCCCGCCGACATGGGCACCACCCTGGCCTCGCTGCTGTAGGCCGACTCCTCGAGTTCCCAAGGTTGGGGTGCTCCGTCGCGGTCCACGCGGCGGGGCGCCCCTTTGCCACATAGGCCACATGGGCTCACGCGGGCCCCTGCCAAGGTCGCTACCCCCTTTCCCCATCGAGACACGCGGCGGGAGCCGCACAAAGGAGACCCCTCATGGCCATCGAGAGCACGCTCGCCATCATCAAGCCCGACGCCGTCGCCGCCGGGAACACCGGCAACATCATTCAGATGATCGAGGACGCCGGCTTCGAAATCGTCGCCATGAAGAAGGTCCGCCTCACGGCCAAGCAGGCGGAAGGCTTCTACCACGTCCACCGCGAGCGCCCCTTCTTCGGGAGCCTGGTGGACTTCATGACCTCCGGCCCCGCGGTCCTCATGATCCTCCGGGCGGAGGGGGCCATCGCCAAGTGGCGCGCCCTCATGGGCCCCACCGACGCCACCAAGGCGGGGGAGGACACCGTGCGCGGGCGCTACGGCACGAGCATCGAGCGCAACGCCAGCCACGGCTCCGACGCCCCGGAGACGGCCGCCTTCGAGACGACCTACTTCTTTAGCTGCTTCGAGGTCATCCAGTAGCCCTCTTGGGGTAACCTGGAGCCCCTCTGGGTCGTCGCCCCCTGCGGTGGCCCGAGGGGTGCCCATCGGGGCGCCGCGCTCATCCGTGGCGCGGCCGCCCCCGCAAGGAGCCACGATGAGCCAGCAAGCCCCCGCCGCCCTCACGGACCTCAAGGCGCTCACGCGCCCGGAGCTCGAGCGGTGGGTCGTGGAGGAGCTCGGCGCGCCGCGCTTCCGCGCCGACCAGCTCTTCGGCTGGATTCACGCACGCCGGGTGCGCTCTTTCGAGGCGATGACGAACCTGTCCAAGCCCCTGCGGGCGAAGCTCGGCGCCACGGCGCGCCTGGGCGGGCTGCGGCTGGACGACGTGCGGCGGGCCGCGGACGGCACGCGGAAGCTGTTGTTCACCGCGGCTCAAGGCGATCGCGTGGAGGCCGTCCTCATCCCCATGGAGGACCGCCTCACCCTGTGCGTATCCAGCCAGGTGGGCTGCAAGGTGGGCTGCGCGTTCTGCCTCACGGGGCGGATGGAGCGCCGCCGAGACTTGAGCGCGAGCGAGATCGTCGATCAGGTCTACCACGCCTTGGACGTGGTGGAGGAGGGGGCTCGGCCGCGGGCACTCTCGGTTCGCGATGCGGTTGGCGCCGCCGCCACCGGCCCGGACGCACCCGACCAGGACGGTGCGCCCGAGCGGCTCGTGAACATCGTGTACATGGGCATGGGGGAGCCGCTCCACAACTACGAAAACGTCGTCGCGTCGCTCCGAAACCTCATCGACCCCAAGGGTCAGGACTTCTCGGGCCGACGCATCACCGTCTCCACCAGCGGCGTGGTCTCCCGGCTTCCCAGCCTGGGGCGCGACGTCCCCGTGAACCTGGCGGTGAGCCTCAACGCCTCCTACGACGCCCAGCGCGATCAGCTCATCCCCATCAACCGCAAGTGGCCCATCGAGCGGCTGGTGGCGGCCCTCCACGCGTTTCCTCTGGCCCCCAGGCGGCGGATCACGGTGGAGTACGTGCTCCTGGCCGGCGTCAACGACAGCGACGACGACGCCCGGCGGGTGGCCCGGTTACTGCGCGGGCTGCGCTGCAAGGTGAACCTCATCCCCTTCAACCCCTTCCCCGAGGTGGACTTCCAGCGACCCAGCGACGCCCGCGTGGAGGCCTTCGGGGCCATCCTCCGGGCGGCCCGGTACACGGTGACGGTGCGCCGGTCCAAGGGCCAAGACATCGGCGCCGCGTGTGGCCAGCTCGACGCGCTCCCGGCCGCCCAGGGGGGAGTCCAAGACGTGCCCAAGGCTCGGGCGGTGGCGGGGGCCGACGGTCCCTCCCGGTCGGACCCGTCGAACGGTGGGGCGCTCGAAGGGGCTCCCGTGGTGGTGGTGTCATGAGCGGCGACGTGGCCGTGCGCGGGATCATGGACGACGACGCCGGGCGCCTGAGGGTGTTGGACGCCGTGCGCGCCGCGGGGGGCGTGGTGACGGTGGCGGACGTCGTGGCGCGCACGGGGCTGCGGGGGGACGTGGTCGAGGCGACCTTGGGGCGCCTGGTCACGGACTATGAGTCCGAGCTGGATGTCGCCGAGGACGGCACGCTGGTCTACCGGTTCGACCCTCAGCTCCGCGCGCGGCCCGACGTCGTCGCCCAAGAGCGCCGCCTGCGCCGCCGTCAGGCCCTGGGGCGGTGGGCGCGCCGGGCCTTCAAGGTGTGGACCGTGGCGATGGTCATCGTCTACACGGTCGTCTTCGTGGTCCTCATCCTCGCTGTGGCCCTGCGGGGCGGCGGGGATCTCCGCATCGAGGGGAACCGGCGCCGGCGCCGGAGCACGGGCAGCCGCGTGGGCGAGGGATTCCTGCGCGGCTTCCTCTACGGCCTGTTCTACAATGGCGACTATTGGCTCAGCCGGCGACGCGCGCGGCGGCGCGCCGCTGAGATCGAGGCCCGCATCCGGGCGGGGGACGACCCGTACTCCCTGGACGCGGAGCCCCCCAAGCTCCCCAAGCCGAGCCTCATCGATCGCACGTGGTTCTTTCTCTTTGGGACCCGCGGGATGGAGCGGACCCCGCTGGGGCTGGAGAAGGAGCTCATCACCTACGTCCGCGCCAAGCGCGGGCTCATCACGAACGCGGACATCATGGCCGTCGCCGGGGTCTCCTACGCAGAGGCGGACAGGATCGGCACGCGCCTCGTGGCGAGCTACGGCGGCGAGTTGGACCTCACCGACGAGGGCCTCGCCGTCTATCGCTTTCCGAACCTCATGGTGAGCGCCGCCCCGGAGCTGGCTCAGGAGCCGCCCAAGCTGGACTACGTCTGGGGCGTGCGTGCGCGCGAGGAGGCGCTGCGCCGGGCGCCGTCCAAGGTGATCCCCGCGCTCAACGCCTTCAACCTCGTGGGGAGCGTGCTCGCCGTGACCAAGCTCATGCCCGCCCTGGGGCTCCAGGGCGTGGGCTGGACCGTGGCGCTGTTCTTCGTGCCCCTGTCCTACAGTGTGCTGTTCTTCGCCATCGCCGGGGTGCGCGTCCTGCGGGATCTGCGCGAGGCTCCCGCCCGTCGGCGGGCGGACATGCGCTTGGCCGTCATGCGGCTCCTCTTCGCGCGCAGGCGTTCGGTCGTCCTGCCCACGGACGCCTCCCGCCTGGGCGGCGCCGGGCTGGGGACCTGGAGCGCCGAGGAGCTCATCGAGGAGGCCCCCGCCATCGCCCAGGAGCTGGGCGGCGAGGTGCGGCCTCGGCGAGGCGGCAGCTTGGAGCTGGACGCTCCGCGGGCGCGGGCCGAGCTGGAGCTGGTGGAGGGGCTCCGGGCGCGCGCCAGCGCCGTGCATCCCGTGGGCCGCACGGTCTTTTCGACCACCCAGAGCGACTACAGCGTGCCGCTGTCCGAGGATCCTCTCGCCCAGGAGATCGCCGCGCTGGAGAGCCGCACACCGTCCTGAGCGGACACGGACGTCGGTGTTTGGGCGCGTCGACGCGGGCGGGGGGTGTCAGCGCCGGGGCTTGAGTAGGTGCGGAGGGACCGGGGGCTCCTCTCCCCGCAGCCAGGCGTCCGCTAGATCGTCCAGGGCCTCGTTGCGGAGATCCCCGCGCGCCAGGAGTTCGTGGTCGCCGAAGCGGTGGGGCTGCCAGTCCAGGGGGAGGAGGACCTCGCGCCCGCCACGCAGGTACTCGCCCAGGTGCCAGTCGAGGAAGTCCAGCACCAAGTCCAGGGCCTCGGCCTCGCTGGGGACGCGGCCGTCCGCGGTGCTCAGGGCGGCCTCGACCCGGTAGACGGAGCTTCGATCGCGTCGGGCGAGGGTGACGGTGGCCACGACCGTGTCGCCCTCCAGGCGTGCGGCGACCGTGAACGACTCATCGCGTAGGGCGCCGCCGTGCCGGTCTTGGAGGGCGCGCCGGACGCGGGCCGCGTGGGCGGAGTCGAAGAGCTCTCGTGCCATGGGTACCTCGGGGTGAGCGCCGCACGATGCGCGCGCTAGCTCGTGGCGACGCTCTGCACCTGGGGAGCGCCTCAGGCGACGTGGCGCAGCCGCGTGAGCAACTTTGGCAAGACGTCCTCGGGCCCGCAACGCAAGAATGTCGCGCCCGCCGGGCGGAGGACGGCCTGGGCGGCCTCCAGGTGGTGGAGGACCCGAAGGCGTTGCGCCTCCAGGACCGCGCGCTCCAGGGGGGCGCCCGTCTCCGGGATGGCGCCCTCGAAGGCTGGATCCCAGGGGCAGAACGCGATGAGGTGGTGGCGCTTGCGGCGGGCCGCGAGGGCCGCGCGTCGCAGCAGCTCGGGGTCGTCCGCGCTGAAGAAGTCGCTCACGACCACGACCGTGTGGGGGCCGCCGCGTGCGCTCAGGACGGCGCGCGTGGCCGTCTCCAGGCCGCGCCCCTGGGCTCCGGGGCGAGCCACCGGGTCCATGGGGAGGGGGATCCCGGCGTGTCGGCAGAAGGCGCGCAGGGCGGACTCCACCGGGTCGGCGGCGTAGGCGTCCACGGGCAGGACGGGGCGCGTCCGGCCCCGGCGGCGCAGGAGGGCGTCCACGCGCTCTCGGGCGAGCGAGGCCATGCGGTGGACGTCCAGCGTGCCCATGTCGGGCGCGTCCTCCCAGGGGGGCGTGAGCGGGAGGTTGAAGCGGATCCCCTCCTGGGTCTCGAACCACGCGGCGACCCGCTCGGCCAGCTCCTCGCGGCCCAGCTCGGTGCGGCCCGCGTGGACGAGGTGGGGGACCTCCAGGAGCCCGTCGAGGAGCCGGAGCATGTGGGCGCGCCCGGTGCCGGGATCGATCTGAAGGCGCACGTCTTCGTCGAAGACGATGAGGCCCGCGCGGTCGCGACGCCGGAGCACGACGTCGAAGAGGTCGTGGGCGAGCTCCAGCGCGAAGTCCACCCGGGTGCCCCCCGTGGGCCCCCAGAACATGCTGGGGGAGACGTCCAGGAGCACCCAGGCGCTCAGGGCCAGGTCCGACTCGAACTCGCGCGAGACGAGCTTCCCCCGGCGCGCGCTGGCGCGCCACGCGATGTGCTTGAAGGGGTCGCCCGGGACGTGGTCGCGGAGCTCTCGGATCTCCATGCCCATGCCGCGCCGGCGGCTGAAGGCCAGGCTGGCGTGGTCCTGGAGGGCGGCGCGCGCCGCGCTGGGACGCAGGCGCGCCCCCCGGGTGGGGAAGCGGCGCGGTGTCACCCGGACGACCAGGGAGGAGGGCACCCAGGCCGTGACGCGGGCGAGGCCCGCGGCGCCCGTGGCGCGCACGCGGAGGCCGTGCAGCCAGGCGTCCCCCACGCGGTCGGCCTCCAGGGACAGCGTCCAGGGCGGATGGTCACCCGGGGGATCCCGGAACGCCAAGGTGGCCGTGAGCGTCGGGGTCGTGACCGGTTCGATGGTGAGCCCTCCTACGCGGAGCGCGCGGCTCACCTCCAGGTGCAGGGGGACGCGCACGGGCTGGTGCGTCCGCATGGGGAGGGGCTCGCCGGGGCGGGTCGGTGAGAGCGGCTCCAGGCGCGCCGTGATCCCGCCGCGTGCGACACCCGCCAGCGCCAGCGCGGCCCAGCCCCAGGCGGCCGCGACGGCCAGCGCGCCGGCCGCGCCCCACAGGGCGAGGGCCGGCGAGGAGAGCGCCCAGGCGGCGGCGAGGGAGCCCGCGGACAGGCCCGCCAGCCAGCGCCCGGCGGAGGTGAGCTCGGTGGTGCCGGCGCGGGGGGGGCTCACACGTCCTCGGCGTAGGGGACGTCCCGGAGGCACTCGGCCACGACCTCGTCTACGGTGAGCTGGTCCAGCTCGGCCTCGGGCGTGAGGAGCACGCGGTGGTGGAGGACGGCGGGGACCAGGGCGCGGATGTCGTCCGGGAGGACGTGGTCGCGCCCGTGGATGAGGGCCCGCGCCTTGGCGCAGCGCATGAGGGCCAGGGAAGCGCGGGGGCTGGCGCCCAGGAGGACCGCCGCGTGCTGGCGCGTTCGCTGCACGAGCCGCACGATGTAGTCTAGGAGCGTCGGGGCCACGAAGACGCGCTCGGCCAGCGCGGCGAGGCGGAGGATCTCCTCGGGGGTGAGCTGCGCCGTGGGCGTCTCCAGGGGAGCGTCGTAGGTGCTGAGGACGAGGCGCTCCTCGCTGAAGGTGGGGTAGCCGAGCGTGAGCTTGAACAGGAATCGGTCCACCTGGGCCTCGGGCAAGAGGTAGACGCCCTCCTGCTCCACGGGGTTTTGGGTGGCGAGGACCATGAACGGGGCGGGCAGGGGGAGGGTGTCCCCCTCCAGCGTGACCTGCCCCTCCTGCATGGCCTCCAGGAGCGCGCTCTGGGTCTTGGCGGGGGCCCGGTTGATCTCGTCGCCCAGGACGATGTGGGCGAACAGCGGGCCTTTCCGCAGGGCGAAGGTGTTGTCCTTGAGGTTGAGCACGTAGGTGCCGGTGATGTCCGCCGGGAGGAGGTCCGGGGTGAACTGCACGCGCGAGAAGGCGCAGCCCAGGGTCTGGGCGAAGGCCTTGATGAGGGTCGTCTTGGCGATGCCGGGCACGCCCTCCAGCAGGACGTGCCCCCGGGCCAGCAGCGCGATGAGGAGCAGGTCCGTCGTCTCGGGGGAGCCCACGTAGACCTTGGCGACCTCGGCGTGGAGCCGGCGGCGGAGCTCGGCCACGCGGATCCTCTCTTCCGCGGAGACGCGTCCGCGCGCCGCCGCTCCCTCGGTGTCATTCGTCATGGGCGCTCACCGGCCGTGTCTGGATCTGTGTCTGGGGCTGTGCTTGGGATCGGGCGCGAGAGGGGGGCCGGGAGCCGGCCCGCCCGCCCGGGGCGCTCGCCACGAAGCGCGTGACGAGGGTCACGTCGTCGTGGAGCCGTTGAAATCGTTGGCTCCCCATGGGTGGGGCGCCCGGCTTGGCGAGGCTAGTCGCCTCCTGCTGGATGCGCAACAGGGCGCGCGCGGCGCGGTCCCGGGCCCCTCCGTCGCCCTTCGGGGGGAGGGGCTGCTCCTCGATCGACGCCAGGCGCCCGCGCGTGCGGAGCCGCTCGATCTCGGCGACCAGGGGCGCGGCCAGGTCGCGGAAGTCCGCCACCTGACGCGCGCGGGTGAGGGCCTGGGCTTCCCGCACGGACGGAGGCGCCGCCGGAGGGGGGGAGCCGCGCAGAGGCTCGGCCGGGTGGCGGCGGCCTTGGGCGGCGGTGAGCGGGACGCCGAGGGCCAGGAGCCCCAGCGTCGCCAACGCCAGCGCCCAGGACCACGGGGGGGTGGAGGCCGCTCGCTCCGCGCGCGCGGCGGCGCGGTCCAGCTCCTCGGCGGCGGTGTCGAACAGGGAGCTGAGGGCGGCCAGCGCTCCGCCGTTGGAGTGATAGGTGCCCTCCACGCGCGTCCAGGGCAGGAGCAGCGACACCTGGCAGGGCGCGCGCCCGCAGTACAGGCGCATCACATTGGCGGCGAACTGCTTGTCTCCGTAGAAGCGGCGGAGCATGGCGTTGACGAAGATGCTCGGGTCACCGATGGCGAGGAGCGCGCCGCGGCCACGGCGCGCCTCCACGACGAGGGCGGGCTCGTGGGGTGAGGTCCCGCGGGAGCGGGGGGCTGTGGGGGCGGGCGAGAACGACAGCAGCGGCGTGGCCTCCCCGGGGTCGAGCGCGACCGGGGCGTTGGCGACGATCTCGTGCACGTTGAAGAACAGGAAGTGCTCTTGGGCGGGCTTGAGCGCGGCGAGGCGCTCGTCGCCGTCCACCCAGCGGGAGGGGCGCCAGGCGCCGGGAGGGAGCTTCTTCACGCCGAAGCGCGCCAGGAGGGCGTCGCTCGCGCCCACGTCGTCGGCGACGATGAGGTGCCCTCCGTCCTCGACGAAGCGCTCCAGGGCGGCGTCGGGGAGGGACGGAGGGGGGTAGAGCCACAGCAGCACGTCGCGCGGACGGAGCTGGTCCAGGTTCAGGTCCTCGACCACGCGGAGATCGACCTTGGCCTCGCGGGCGGTTTCCATGAGGTAGGAGAGGGAGTCCCAGCCGTCCGCGTTGGGGTCGTAGGTGTTCGCCCGCGCCCAGGGCGACCACGCGGCGCCGAGGAGGACGGCCAGGAGCGCGGCGACGGCCGCGGCGTGCCCGGTGGCTCGCCCTGGAGGACCCGGGGGCCCTGGGTGGGGCTTGGTCCACGGCCGCGTCATCGCTGCTCCCGCGCGCCCTGGGGCGCGCCGCCCAGTGAACGGAACAGCTCCTCGGCGCGTGCCACGTCCCGGTCGGCGAGGGGCTGCCCGGCGAACCAGGCGGCCTCGGTGAGCTCCCGAAGGGACTGGAGGCCAGGTGGGACGTCGAGGGGGCGGCGTCCCGCCACGGCCTCGCAGGCCTCCGCGGGGGTGTCGCGGCCCCAAAGGGCGTCTACCTGCAGGGCCCGGCAGGCGGCGAAGAAGATGTCCCGGACCCGGCGCTTGGAAGCCACGAGCTGCACACGCACGCCGTCCAGCTCGCCGCCGTGAGGGCAGGAGACGGTCACCTCGCGGGGAGCGTAGCCCGGGCAGGTCGCCACGAGCTCGTAGGGGCCCGGTGCCAGCGGTCCAAACTCGAAGGCGCCCGTCGGGCTCAGCGGAGGGGCGTCGTCCCGCCCTTGAGCGCTGGTCTGCCCTCGATGGGACTCGCCTGGCGCCGAGGAGGCCCGCCGGACCTGCACCGCGCCCGCGGGGAGGGGGCGGCCCGAGTGGGCGTCCACGAGGTGACCCGCGATATGGTCGCGCCGCGCTCGGGGGGAGGGGGCCCGGGAGGGGGCGAGCAGCGGCGGGTCTTCGGCGTCCGCCTCGTGGGCCGCCCCGACCTCGCGGGCGGCGTGGAGGCGGCGGGCTCGCAGCCACGCGCGGATGGGGCGCGCGGCGCGCACGGCTCCGACGACTCCCAGGACCCAAGCCAGGGCGAAGGCGTACCAGCTCGCGGGGACGCCGCCGGCCGGCGGGACCGCCACGGACACGGGCGCGCTCTCGGCGCCCGCATAGTGGGAGGTGGTGGGGCGGTACACGGCGCGGATCTCGGCCCTCGCGCCGATCTCGGCGCGAAACGCCTGAGCCGGGGTCGTCGCGAGGAACAGGCCGTCTGGGTCGGTGACGGCGAGCGCTACGACCCGCGGTCTCTCGTTCGTTGGTCGTGCTGCACCCTCGGGGGGGGCGGCGGCGTCCCGGCGGAGCTGGCTCCCCCTCGAACGGGCGTCGGGGGCCTCGGCGGGGGAGAGGGGCTCGGCGAGGATCACCACGGGGGCGCCGCCCAGGGGCCCGCGGGCGTCCGCCAGGCGTCCGCTGAACCGGTAGCGGCCGCGGCTGGCGGAGCCTTCCCTGCTCACGCGGAGGGTGAGGCGGGTGGGGCGCACGACGTCGAGGCGAGCCTGGGCGGTGGCGGACGCGTATCGCCCCGTCCCCTCGTAGGTCGCCTTGATGGAGACGGAGCCAGCGCGGTCCAGCGCGCTGGGGAGGAGGCGGAACGTGGCGCGGCCGTCGTCGCCCGTCGCCCCCGTGAGGGCGGGGCCCGAGCCCACGCGGAGACGCACGGGGGCGCGGGGGAGGGCGCGCCCCGCCGCCGTGAGCGAGGCGACGACTCGCACGCCCGCGGTGTGGAGCGCCACGCGCGAGGGCGAGAGCGCGAGCCGCAGTGTGGTGGGCGAGCGTGTCAGGTCCAGGAGGCCGCTGGCCTCCGCGGCGCCATGGGTGCGGGTGGCGGGGATGTCGGCCCGCCAGGCGAGCTGGGCGCCGTGCAGCCGTCGGAGGTTCTGGGCGTCCGCCGCCCGCACGAGGACGTCGAAGCCCCCGGCGGGGTCGGTGACCACCGTCTTGCGGTCGAGCCCCCGAACCTGCACCTCGACCGGCTCGGAGCCGAGCGGCTCGCCAGCGTCGTCCACGGCGTGGCCCACGAGGTGGACCCCGTCGTCTCGGCGCTCCACCTGGACGTTGAGGGTGGCGCGGCTGCGGACCTCCAGGCGCACTGCGTGGGCCTCGGAGGAGGGGGAGAGGAGCCCGGCGAGGAGGCCCAGGCCGGCCAGGGTGCAGCCGGCTGGCCGGGCGGGCCGCTGCGGTGTGGGGGCACCGCGTTGGGGGGAGGACAGCACGGGCTCAGGATACACGAGCACGCCGGGGGATCATCCGCGGGGTCGTGGTGCCAGGGCATCGGCCCCCGCCCCAAGGATCAGGGCGTCGGCCCAGATCCGCCCAGATCCGCCACCTGCTCTGCGGACCGAGGCGCCGGAGGCCGCGTTTGGGCAAGGAGACAAGCGGCTGGGCGCGGAGGCGTGGCCGCGTCACGTCGAGCACCCAGACGTGCAGCTCGACGCCGCCCACACGCGGGATCCAAAGCCGAATCCCAGAGTAGGTGGCGGATCTGGGGTCGGTGAGCTCCGTGGTCAAGTGGGGAGGGCTTGAGTATAGTCCGCCGCCTCGCGGGTGCGGGCGAGGGGCCTCGGGGGGCTCGTCTCGGCGGCGCGGCGGAAGGAGGAGCGGATGAACGGGCTGGCAGCAACGTGGCTAGGGGAGCTCGGGCGCGCGGACGCGACCACCGTGTCCATCGTCGTCTTGCTCGCGGTCCTCGTGGCCGTGGTCGTCTACGTCCTGAAGCCGGGCGGGGGGGACGAGGACGAGGCTCAGGGCCCGGTGGCCGAGGACGCCGAGGCAGAGGCGCTCCCCAGCGGGCAGGCGGACGGGGCCGATGTCGAGGTGGACTCCGGGGAGGCAGCGGAGGATTCGCAGGCGCCGGCTGGGGCCGCGGAGGTGGCGCCCGCGCCTCGCGCTCTGGACGACGCAGAGACCGCCGAGGAGCCCTCCGCCGGGGAGCCCGACGAGGCCAAGGCCGGCGAGGTCGCCGCGGTGCCCGGCACGCTCGCGCGGGGGCTGGACAAGACCCGCAGTGAGGGCTTCGTGGCCCGACTCGGGGGGCTCTTCCGCGGCAAGAAGGTGGACGACGCCCTCCTCGACGAGATCGAGGAGGTCCTGTTCACGGCCGACATCGGCGTCCGCACGGCGGAGCGGCTCCTGGAGGCGGTTCGCAAGGAGCTCAAGGGGCATGAGCTGCAGGACGCGGAGAAGGTCTGGGCGGTGCTCCGAGAGCAAGCCCGGCAGATCCTCGCGGCGGCCGCCGCCAACGACCACCGAGGCCAAGCGCCGGACGGGGCGCCCTTCGTGACGATGGTGTTGGGGGTCAATGGTGCGGGGAAGACGACCACCATCGGGAAGGTGGCGCACCAAGAGGTCGAGGCCGGGAAGACGGTGGTCCTCGTGGCTGGCGACACCTTCCGCGCGGCCGCGGCGGAGCAGCTCGAGATCTGGGGCAAGAAGGTCGGGGCCGTGGTCCACCGAGGGAAGGAGGGGGCCGATCCCGCCTCGGTCGTGTTCGACGGCGTGCGCCGAGCGGTCGAGGATGGGGTCGACCACGTCCTGGTGGACACCGCGGGGCGCCTCCACACCCAGGTGAACCTCATGGAGGAGCTGCGCAAGGTCCGCCGCGTCATGGGCAAGGCGATCGAGGGGGCGCCGCACGAGGTGCTCATGGTCCTCGACGCCACCACCGGGCAGAACGCCATCCAGCAGGCGAAGATGTTCCACGACGCCACCGACGTCACCGGCATCGTCCTCACGAAGCTCGACGGCACGGCCAAGGGGGGCATCGTGCTCGGCGTGTGCGAGGAGCTGTCCATCCCCATCCGTTTCGTGGGCGTGGGCGAGCGCGTGGTGGACCTCCGGCCCTTCGTGGCCGAGGAGTTCATCGAGGCCCTGTTCGGCTAGCACTTTCCCCACACGTCGCTCCCCGACCGGGCTCCTTCGGCGCGTCTTGACCACCCCCAGGGGGCGGGCTACAGTCGCCGCGCACGAGCAGCTAGCGTAGGCTCCGAACAGCGAGGTCGATCGGCTTGACACGCAGCCACCCCACCGTCTCCGCCTCTCCGCCGGTTCGGCGGTCCAGGCCCGCCCTGGTCCGGCCTCGGTGGGCGGCGTCCACGTGCCGCCGCGCCCCGCGCCCTGGGCGTCGGCGTGGCGCTCCTGTCGTCTCTCTCGTCTCGGTGCTCGCGCTGTGCGTCGGGCTGGCGATGGCGCCCGCTGCGGGTGCCGCGGCACCCAGCGGGGGGGGCAAGACGGGCGCGAGCGCAGCCAAGGACGCGGCCAAGCGCAAGGCCGCGCTGGAAGCCGCGGCGGCGCATGAGCAGCTCACGCGCTCCATCCGGGTCATCCAGCAGCGCCCGTTCATCCACAGCCTCCGCTTCGAGCTCCAGCTCGGTGGCGGCGTGGGGCTCAACGACGACATGTACCAGCAGCTCCAGGCCTCGGTGGTGGGGCGCATGCACATCGACGAGCAGTGGGCGGTGGGCGTGGACTACCTCCACTACTTCTCGAGCGAGTCCAAGTTTTTCGACACGCTGGTCCAGGACTTCGAGGTCTTCCCCGAGCGTTCCCGCCAGCACTTCTACGGGGGACTAGAGGTCTCTTACGCCCCGGTCTACGGCAAGTTCACCGCCTTCGACTCGGCGATCGTGCATTTCGACGTGTACCTGCTGGCTGGGGCTGGCGTGACCCAGACGAACCGCAGCGCCGACCTCAAGCCCGCCGGGATGGTGGGGTTGGGGTGGCGCACGGTCATCACGCGCTGGTTCACCTTCAACTTGGAGCTGCGGGACCACCTGTTCGTGGAGCAGTTCCGGCATGGGAGCAAGCTGTGGAACAACGTCGTCGCCACGGCTGGGTTCGGCTTCTTCCTGCCCTTCGACCACGACTACCGGTACCCGCGATGAGAGGCAGCGCGATGACCTCGTTCTGGAAGCATCTCGCCCTCGCAACCGTCGCGCCCGCCCTGCTGGTCGGTCTCCTCGCCCCCCCGGCGCACGCGAGCCGTGACAACGTCCTCGAAGGACAGCCGTCCATCCACAACAAGCGGCTCATCCTGGACGGGCGCCACATGGTGGCCCCGACCTTCAGCTTCTCCATGGGCGACGAGTACTCGACGTCGCTGCTCGGGGGCGTGTCCTGGCGCTACTTCCTCGCGGGGTGGATCGGGTTGGGGCTGGACCTGTCTGGTGGAACCGGGATCTCCACGGACATGGCGGACAAGATCCGCACGGAGCTCACATACGCGGGGCAGCCCTTCGAGCTCTCCACGACCCAGCTTCGGATGCTCGCGAACGCCTCCGTGGAGCTGGTCCCCCTGTCGGGGAAGTTCATGCTCTTTGGCGCCGCCCAGGCGCGGATCGACGTCCACATCGACCTGGGTTTCGGTGTGGCCATGGTGAGCGGCAGCGGTCGCATCGCCGACAGCACCTCGATCATGCCCATCGTGGGGGCGGGCGTGCGCCTGTTCCCCACGGACTGGATCTCCGTGGGCGTGGACTTCCGAGACCATCTCGTGAACCGCGTCCTGGCCTCGCGGCGAGACGGCTCCTTGCCGGGCAAGACCTTCGGGAACAACTGGCTGACGACCTTCTCGGTGGGCTTCTTCTTCCCGACGGTCCCCGAGGTGCGCCCGTGAGGCGTGCTGGCGCGTGGGCTCGCGGGGGGGGCGCCTCCGCGGTCGGTGTCGCGCTCCTCGGGCTTGCCCTCGGGCTGACGGCCGCGCCCCAGGCGGCGCGGGCGAGCCACTATCGGCTGGCGACCTCGGGCCTCGTCTCCCGGGTCGAGCTCACCGCCCTGGAGGGGGCGGGCGTGAAGACGACGGCGGACCTCTTGGAGCGCACGGCTCCCCGCCGCGCCAGGAGGCGGCTCGTGCGCGTCACCAAGCTCAGCTCCGCGCGCCTCACGGAGCTCGCCACGCAGTGTGACCTCCTGCGTGTGCGCGGCGTGGGACCCACGATGGTGCGTCTCCTTCAGGCGAGCGGCGTGCGCCACACGGGGCTGCTGTCCAAGACCACGGCGGCGGCGCTTCGGGCCAAGATGGCGGCCGCCAACAAGCTCTACCGCGTCACCGAGGTCCTCCCCGACGAAGCCACGGTGGGAGACTGGATTGCCCAGGCGCGCGCGCTCCCGCGGCTCCTCGAGGGTGTGCGTTGAGCAAGGTCTTCACCTGGGTCGCCGCGACCCGGGGGCGGCTGGCGCTCGTGGCCGCGGTCGCCTACGCGGTGCTGTTCGGCGCCGCCCTGCCCGTCACGGGGTGGATCCGCACCGAGTCGGCGTCTCCCGTGACCGACATGGTCATCCAGACCGCGTGGCTGTCCGTCTCCCTGCTGGCCTCCACCTTCCTGGCGATCCTCTTGGGAGATCTCCTGTTCCCCAACCGGTGGCGGGAGCGCGTCATCCTGCGGCGGCCGGTGCCCGAGCCCGACCTCGACGAGGATCCGCGGGCCGCCATCCGGGGGGCTCGGAGCTACAAGCTGCCCTTCTTCGCCCTCATCGTCCTCCTCATCGTAGCCAGCGCTGGCGGGATCGAGGCCATCACGGGCGGCTTCTTGGGCGAGTACCAGCGGGTGGGCTACATGCGCTCACTCATGCGGGGGAAGGACGACGCCGCCAAGCTGGAGCTCATCGCGTCCCTCGCCAAGAAGCGCCGGCGGGTCCCGGTGACGGACGCCATCCGGGGGCTCGACGCCGCGTGGCGAGATCCCACGCAGTCGGCCGCGGTGCGGGCGGAGGCGTTGCGGGTCCTGGGCATCCAGGCGCGGGGCCTCGTCACCAGCGTGGCCGCCTGGAATCGCCAGGGGACCGCCGCTGGGCACTGGGAGGTGGACGCCCTCCGGTCCCTGCGGCGGGAGGTGGCGCCAGCGCTCGTGGAGGCGCTCGACTCGCTTCCGGCCCAGGTGGCCAAGGCGGGCGCCGAGGCGTTGGGGAAGATGCGCGCCGAGGTGGGGCTCCCGTGGCTCCGGGCGCGGGTACGGCGAGTCGCCGACCGATCCCCCACATGGTTTGGCGCGGTGGTGGGCCTCGCCTACATGCAGAGCCTCGACGGGCTGGGCGACCTCGTGGCCGCCTCCCGGGAGGTCCAGGATGAGGAAGCCTTTCGCTACCTCGCCTGGGCTTGTGGCGAGGTCGCGCGGAACTACGAGCCGCCCGTGGACGGGACGGCGCCCCCGGTGTTCGGCGATGTCATCGAGGTCTACGGTCGCGCGCTGCGTGAGGGGCCGACGCCCATCCGGTGCGCGGCGGCGGACACGCTCATGAAGCTGGGGGACGCCCGCGTGGGGCCCGTGCTCATGGACGCCTTCGACGCGCCGGGGGCGGGGGGCGCCTGTCACGCCTACGACCTGGACGTGGGCGAGGAGGCACCGGTGTCGCTGTGCGGCGACGAACCCTTGCGGCGCAGGATCCTGTTGGCGTTCAAGTACATCGCCAAGGGCGACCAGACCATCGCGCGCTGGCTCGACGCGCGCCTGGCCGACCCCAGGGCGAGCTACGACGACGAACTGCGCGCGAACATGGAGAGCCTGCGCCGCTCCATCGCGCCGGTGGGCGACGGGGCCTGACGCACGTCCGGTCGCCGTGTCCGCCCCGGCGGCGGGGCGTCCATGGGCCAGCTACCGGAGGGCGCTCACCAGCGCTCGGGCGCGCGGGTCCCCCGGGGCGCGCTGGAGGGCCCCCGCGGCCGCCGCGCGTGCCTCCTCCACGCGCCCCAGGTGGGCGAGGGCGGTGGCCTGGTCCAAGAGGAGCCCCGGGGCGGTGGGATCCGCGCGCCAGACGGTGTCCAGGTCGGCGAGGGCGGGGCCCCAGGCGCCGTGGGCCGAGCGCAGCGCCGCGCGGAGGCGCAGGGCGGCGACCTGGGGGGCCGAGGGGGCGGCGCAGGGCTTGGCCGCGCTCCCCTTGAGGTCGGGGGCGTCGGCGGTGTCCGATCGGGGCGGGGCGGCGCTCTCGGCCCCTGCGCTCGCCGCGACTGCCGCGCAGGGCGTTTGGGCGAGCAGCGTGTCCAGGAGGGCTTCGGCTTCGCCCTCCTCGTGCGTCTGGGCCAGGGCGTAGGCACGCAGGACGGCGCGCCAGGCGCGGGCACCGGGGCGCGCGTGGGGCGAGTCTTGGGGTTTCGCGGTGAGGGCCAGGGCGCGTTCGGGTTGGCCGGTTCGCAGGGCCAGGGCGGCGCGGAGGGCCACGTCGCGTGGGGGATCTCCGACGCCGGCCTGGACGCGGAGCCGCTCGGCCTCCTCCAAGCTGTCCAGGGCGTGGGCCCAGGCGCCGGCCTGGACGGCGAGGTGACCGGCCACCCGGAGGGCGGCCGCCCGCAGGGGCTTGGGGAGGGGAGGGGAGGCGCCCTGGGGGGGAGCCAGGAGGGCGTGGAGGGCGTTCCTCACCTGGGTCGTGGCCTCGCTCGCGCGACCGCCTTGAGGCGCCCCCTCGTCCACCAGGGCGGCGGCCAGGAGGACGCGCGCCGTGGCGCGCAGGACCGCGGCCTCGGGGGTCTTGGGGGGGGCGCCTCCGGCTAGGGCGGCCAGGGGGCGGGCCTCCCGGGCGGCGCCCGCGGGATCGCCCAGGCGCAGCCTGGTGATGGCGTGGTTGAGGCGCGCAAAGGGGACCTCCTTGCCCCGCCCCAGCGCCGCCTCGAAGTGGGCGAGGGCCCCGGTGAGGTTGCCCCGCGCCAGGGCGAGGACGCCCAGGTTGTTTTCGGCCCCTCGGAGGCCCGGGCGCTTGGTGAGGGCCAGGCGGTACTGGGCCGCCGCTCGATCCAGGCGGCCGGCGCGCTGGGCGACGATGCCCTCGTGCATGGCGATGGCGGACGAGCGAGGCGTGCAGGCCCCGGCGCCGGCCAGGGAGGTCGCCAGCGCGAGGGCCCAGGTGGCGTGGAGGCCCCGAGGCCGTCGGGTGTGCGGGGAGGTAGCCATGCCCGCGACCCTATCACATGGACGCCGCTCACATGGACGCCGCCGAGCGGCGACATCCCAGGGGGGATGAGGGAGCGCGCGGGCGCCTCCGGCCGCGGCCCCACATCCGCAGCCGCATTCGCATCCGCCTCCGCCTCCGCATCCGCCTCCGCCTCCGCATCCGCCTCCGCATCCGCGTCCGCATCCGCAGCCGCATCCGCCTCCGCCTCCGCCTCCGCCTCCGCCTCCGCATCCGCCTCCGCCTCCGCATCCGCAGCCGCATCCGCCCCCGCAGCCGCGTCCGCATCCGCGTTCGCAGCCGCGTCCGCATCCGCATCCGCATCCGCATCCGTTTGCGCCACCGCATCCGCGTCCGCATCCGTCCCCGCATTCTGCGCTTGCGAGTTGCTCGCGCCTCAGGCTTGGGTCTGGTCGCTGACGCCGATGATGCGCTCGGTGTTGATGAGGACGTCCTCGTACACCGCGGGAGGGGCGCCCGGGTAGAAGGCCGTCGCCTTGTGGACGAGCAGGAACCCCTTGTGGCGGTCCACGAAGTCCGAGACGCGGATGCCGCGGAGGAGCCCGATATGCGCCTGGATGACCGCCAGCTCGGTCACGAAGACGCACTGTGTTGAGATGAGGGGCTGCGTCGTCGTGGGGGGCTTCGCCAGGAGGGGGTCCGGGGCCGGCACGATGAGGAATATCGCGCGCCGCTGGAGCGAGAGGAAGGGGATGGGGTGGTCCCGGTAGCGGACCTCCGTGAGGTTGTAGGAGGCGCTCTCCTTGTTGAGGAAGTCCTCCAGAGCCACGCGTGCCGGGACGTGGAAAGAGCCCTGGAACCAGCCCGCGCGCGTGGAGATGTTGCTGGGGACGAGCCGCAGATCGGGACGGTAGGCCATGCGCAACGATTCCCCCCTGGAGTCCCCGCCGTCAACTCCCTCGGCCTGCCCCCAATGCACCACTTGGGGGCGGCTTGTAGACACCGGTGCGGTGGGGCTACGCTGCCCCCCAAGCTAGCCGCCCTGGCCGCATGGCCGGGGGAAGCGAGACCCAGAAGCCGGACCGAGGGGGCCGGGCACCCGGATCGTGGGCGCGGGAGGGGACGTGGACGCGGAGGAGCTGAGACAGGCGACGGCCGTGACCCAGGGGCGGTTCGAGGTCCTCGACTTCTTGGGGGCCGGCACCATGGGGCGGGTCTACTTGGCCGAGCAGGTGGGGCTCGACCGGCGGGTGGTCCTCAAGGTCCTCTCCTCGGGCTTGCCCCAGGACGACGAGAGCGGGCGGCGGGAGCGCTTCGAGCGCGAGATGCGCGTTCTCTCGCGCCTGGAGCACCCGAACATCGTGCGCCTGTACGACTACGGCCAGACGCCCCAGGGCGCGCCCTACCTCGTCATGGAGTACATCGATGGCGTCTCCCTGGCGCGCCTCATCCGAGAGCAGGCCCCCGTGGCCCCCGCCCGCGTCGTCCGCATGGGCGTGCAGGTGGCCCGCGCCCTCGTCGCGTCCCACGAGGAGGGGATCATCCACCGGGACCTCAAGCCGGACAACATCATGGTCCGCGACCGCTACGGCGAGCGCGACGTCGTGACCGTCCTGGACTTCGGCATCGCCACCGGCGCCCCCGGGGGCACCATGGACCGACTCACCCGCGACGGCGCCGTCCTGGGCACGCCCGCCTACATGGCCCCCGAGCAGGCCCTCGGCGGCCCCATCACCCCCGCGACCGATCTCTACGGGCTCGGCTGTGTGCTCTACCACCTCGCCACCGGGCACTTCCCCTTCGTGGCGGACACGTCCATGGGTGTCCTCTACCGCCACGTCCACGATCCCGTCGTCCCACCGGCCCGCGTGGAGGGGTGCGACGTCCCCGGCTGGCTGAGCGCCGTCATCGTGCAGCTCATGGCCAAGGACCCCGACGATCGCCCGCCGTCCGCGTCGGCCGTCATCGAGCTCCTGGAGACCCCACCCGCCGTGGCCCGGGCGAGCGTCGTCACGGCCGATCTGGGGCCCACGGGGGAGACGCGCGGCGCCTCGCGCGACGCGACGTGGGGAGAGCCACCGGTGGCGCCTCGGTCTCCAGCGCCCGCTACGCCGCCGGGAGGGCTCGGCGACGGTGATCTCGCCGCCCCCGAGGGGCCCGTGGAGAGCTTCGAGCTGGACATCGATCCCCCCATGCCAGCCTCGGGAGGCGGTGCGGGCGATCTCCCCTTCGGTGGGGCGCACGGTGGCGCCCCCTACGGCGCGGCCGAGAGCCTCCCGGGCACCCGTCCGCCGCGTCCCCCGTCTCCCCTCATCACGCGCCCCGCCCGGGACCTCCGTGGGGCGCCGCCGGCTGGGCGTCCCGGCGCCCGGGCGAGGACCGGCCGCCACCCCGCGCGGCTCGGGGGGCGCGGAGGGCTGGTCGCGGCCTTGGTCGCGGTCGCCGTGGGAGCGGTGGCCCTGTGGTGGTTCGGGCGGACGCCGGCGACCGGGGATCTGGAGGCGGACGCCGCCGCCCCCCTGGGTGACACGCTCTACGAGCAGCGCTGCGAGGCGGGGAACCTGGCCGCGTGCCTGGACGCCGCCGTGCGCTTCCGGCACGGCGACGGCGTGCCCCAGGATCTGGCCCGCTCCAACCGCCTCTACGCGCGGGTGGTCGTGGGCTATCGACGGGGCTGCGACCAGGGCAGCGGGGCCTTCTGCCACGAGCTCGCCGAGCTCTATCGCGCGGGCACCTACGTCCCGATGGACGCCCACCGCGCCGACGAGCTGGAACAGCAGGCGTGTGCCCTGGGCTACGCACCCTCCTGCTCTCCCTAGAACCATGATTCACAGGGGCGGACCGAGCCAGGGGCCGCGTCGTGATTTCAGGTGG
>CAYZID010000018.1:0-14945 GCA_964478315.1 uncultured Myxococcales bacterium
GTCGATCACAAGTTGCGATCCCTGTCCAGCACTATCAGAACTCGATCGCCCTGGAGGGGGCGCTGGAGGCGCTTGCGGATCCCGGGCCTGGGTGGTCTCCTCGGTGAAGGCCCGGGCACTGTCATGCGTGCGCGGTCGCCCTCTCTCGTCCCAGCCCCACGGGAGGCCCTCCATGCGCATGGGAACACAGGCTGTCGAGCATCCCCACGGGGAGGCCTTCGCGCCTCCACCGGGGGCCCGCGGCGAGCCGGCCGCCGTCGTGGCCGCCCTCGCCGCGCTCGTCGGGGTCGCCGCCGCGGGTTGCCCCGGCACCACGCGCCACGAGGTGGAGCTCGATCGCGTGGACATCGACCTCGCCAGCCCCACGGCGCCCGGCGCCACCACCGCCGACGCTACCTCCCCGGCGGCGGCCCTCACCCCTGCCGCGGCTCCGCGCGCGCACCTGCCGCGGATCGACGAGCTCCTGGCGGTGCGGGAGGCGCTGGGGAGCGAGGAGGACTTCGACGCGCTCAAGCTCACGGTGGGCGGGGACGACCTCGTCCGCGTCCTCGTAGACACGCGCTCCAAGGCGGTCGCCTACTTCAGCCCCGTGGTCTACCCCACCCACGCCGCCTTCATCGCCGAGTATCTGGAGGGGCACGCCGATCTCTGTGGCCTTCACGGGGCCTCGCCAGGGGAGGGGTGGTTCGCGCGCCTGGCCGCCCAGACCCGCCAGGGCGGCGGGCCTTTGCTCCTGCTGGATCTGGTGCGCACGAGCGCGGGCGTCTGGGCCTTGTCTTTCTGGGAGGGCGCCCGCCCCAGCACCGAGGACGTCCGCGTGGCCTACATGGCCGTCGCGGGGAGCTTCTTTGGCGCGCGGCAGATGCTCTTTCGACCGCTCACCAAGGCCCAGGCGGATGCCGCTGAGCCCGCCAAGACGCGGGGCGTGAAGATCGTGGCGAACCGCGGGTTCTACTCGCGCGCCAAGGCGCGCGTGGGGCGCCCCGGCCACGCCATCGGGCGCGTGAAGCTCGCCCAGGGCCCGGCGCCGGCGCGCCTGGGCCCAGGCGCCATCGCCGTCCTCCGCGATCCCGTGCTGGACCTCCCGCCCGTGGCGGGCGCCGTGCGGGACACTTTCACCGCGCCCACCTCCAACGCCGCCGTGCGCGCGCAGGTGGACGGTGTGCCTTTTGGCTGGCTCCAGGGCGCCAACGACCAGGGGATGATGCTCCTGGGCCAACCCGCGGCCCTGGACGTGGACGGTGAGGGGAGCCCCGTCGTCCGCCTCCATCGGGCCAGTGCTGGCGCGTCCAAGGCACACCCGACGGCCGTCGAGGTCTACCCGATCCAGCGCGCCGTGCGGGACCTCCGCCTGGTGAGCTACCTGGATCTGCCCCACGCGGGCGCCTTCGGGACCACGGCGGCCAACGTGGGCGCGTTGGCCAAGCGCAGGCTCGCTGGCGCGAGGGTGGCCCGGGGGTTCGGGATCCCCATCGCTTTCTACCTGGACCGGACGGAGGAAAGCGGGCTTCGAGCCATGGTGGAGACGGCCCTGTCGGGCGGAGACGCCAGCGCCCGCACCGCGGCCATCGAGGGCGTCCGGCGCGCCCTGGAGGCCGGCCCCCTCCCGCCCGAGTTGGAGGCTCAGCTCAGGCTGCGCCTCCAGCGTCTCCGCCTCAAGCCGGGCGAGAGCCTGCGCGTGCTGACCACGGTGAACGCCGACGGGCTCCCCTGGCTGGGGCCGCCGCGGCGTCTGAGCGGCCGCGGGAAGGGCGCGCCGGCGGCGCTGGGGCGGGCGGTGCGCGCCGCGTGGGCGGCCCTGTGGACGCCCCAGGCGGTTGCGGCCCGCGCCGCGGCCGGGCTCAAACCGCTCCAGGTGGGCGCCGGCGTGCTCGTCATGGTGGCCCCGGCGACGACGGCCGGCGGGCTCGTCCGCGTGGGCGGCCCGCGGGGGACCCGGGCCCGGGTCCAGGCGTGGCGCTACCGCGCGGGCGCCGCCCCCGGGGGAACCCCGGACGAGGCCGTCCTCTTCGACCGCACGGCCATGCGGCTGTGGATCGCCCGGCGCCTCGACCAGCCGCGCCAGGCAGTCTACTCCGAGAGCGGCGGGCTGCGCTTCGAGGCCCCCCACGCGCGGGCGGAGCCCGTCCTGACGCCCGCCACGGTCCACGCCCTCTCCACGATCGGGCGCAACGCCTCGGCCGTCATCCCGGGCGCCGGGGTCTTGGGGCTGTGCTTCGAGCGCGACGCGCGCGGCCTCCTCGTGCTAGGCGCTACCCGCCTCGCGGGGCGCTGACCGGTGCTGCCCATGCGTGGGGCTCAGGTCCCGACACCTTTTCCTCCGAGCGCGACTCCGCCCATGAGGTCTCCATGACGCAGCAAGCTCCGCGCCCGCCCGCGGCGCCTCTCCCCGTGAGCGCCCGTGCGCGCGGCGTGTTCTGCAACCGCACGCTGAATCTGCGCTCCATGGCCGCCATCGGCTACGACATGGACTACACGCTGGTCCACTACCACGTGGACGTGTGGGAGCAGCGGGCCTACGAGGGGACCCGGGACCGCCTGGCGGAGGCGGGCTGGCCCGTGGCGGATCTCACGTTCGAGCCCGCGCGGGTCATCCGCGGGCTCATCCTGGACCTCGAGCTCGGCAACATCGTCAAGGCGGACCGCTTCGGCTACGTGAAGCGCGCCATGCACGGGACGCGGATGCTCGGCTTCGACGAGCAGCGGCGCCTGTACCAGCAGGCGGTGGTGGACCTCCGGGAGCCTCGCTGGGTGTTCATGAACACGCTGTTCTCGCTGTCCGAGGCGTGGATCTTCGCCCAGCTCGTGGACCTCCTGGACGCCCGGGCCCTCCCCGAGGTGATGGGCTACCGGGAGCTCCACCGGCGCGTGAAGTCCGCCCTGGACGAGACCCACATGGAGGGGCGGCTCAAGGCCGAGATCGTCGCCCACCCCGAGCGCTTCGTGGACCTCGACCCCCTGGCTCCCCAGACCCTGCTCGACCAGCGCGACGCCGGCAAGCGCCTGCTCCTCATCACGAACTCGGGCTGGCCCTACACCCGCGACATCATGGGCTACGCTTTCGATCCCTTCCTGCCCCAAGGGACGACCTGGCGGGACCTGTTCGAGCTGGTCGTCGTCTCCGCCCGCAAGCCCCACTTCTTCGGGGGGCCCAACCCCATGTTCCGCGTGGTGGACGACCAGGGCCTCTTGGAACCCCTGGACCGCCAAGGACTGGAAGCGGGGGGCGTCTACCTCGGGGGGGACGCCGCGGCGGTCGAGGCCTACCTGGGTGTGGACGGATCCCGCATCCTCTACGTCGGCGACCACATCTTCACGGACGTGCACGCGTCCAAGAGCGCCCACCGTTGGCGGACCGCCCTGGTGCTCCGAGAGCTGGAGGCCGAGCTCGCCGCCATCGAGGCCTTCGCCGACACCCAGCGCGAGCTCGCCCGCGGCATGGAGGACAAGGCCGCCCTGGAGCGCCAGCACGCCCAGGTGCGGCTCCAGCTCCTGCGCTTGGACCGTGGCGCACCGCAGCGGGCGGCCCTCCGCGCCGAACGCGAGCGCCTCTGGGCGGAGATCCAGCGTCTCGACGAGCACCTGGCCCCCCTCGCCGCCGCCGCGAGCCGTCAGTCGAACGAGCACTGGGGCTTGTTGCTGCGCGCGGGCCACGACAAGAGCCACCTGGCGCGCCAGGTGGAGCGCCACGCCGACCTCTACCTTTCGCGCGTCTCCAACCTGGCGACGGCCACCCCATTCGCCTTCTTCCGCGCCCCGCGTTCGAGCCTCCCCCACGACGGGTGAGGACGCCGGGAGCTCATCCCCGGTGATGGTCGTGGAGTCATGGGGGCGTGGTCGCCAGCTCGAAGCGCAGCTCGCCCCCGGCGACCAACTGGGCGTGCGTGAGCTGGGGCCCGTGGGGTTGCAGGGGGACCGCCTCGCCGTTCCACGTAACGGCACGGATGTACATGGCTTCCGGCGGGAGGCTCTGCCCGCCAACGCCCGGCGGTCCGTCCACGACCTCGGCGCGGATCGTCACCGTGCCCCCCGGGTAGTAGCCCGGGTGCAGATGGATCACCGCTCGGGGCAGCAAGGGGGCCGTGAGGTCGTACACACCGTCCCCGGGAGCCATGGGGAACAGCCCCAAAGCGCCGAGGACGTACCAGGCGCTCGTGGCGCCCGAGTCGTCGTTCCCCGGGAGGCCGCGAGGGCTCGTGTCGAACTCGTCCACGAGCACCGCGCGAACCCGCTCCGCCGTCTTGTCCAGGGCCCCCACCCGGGCGTAGAGCCACGGGATGTGGAAGCTCGGCTCGTTGGCCGGGTCGAAGTGGCCGCCCGCGAAGAAGCCGTCCAGCTTGGTGACGAAGGCCTCCGGTCCTCCCATGAGGGCCACCAGCCCGGGTACGTCGTGGGGCACGAAGAACGAGTAGATCCACGAGCTCGCCTCGCAGAAGTCGTTGCTGTCCGAGGTGTCCGCGGGGTCGAAGGGGCTGACCCACGAGCCGTCCGCGTGGCGCCCCACCATGAAGCCCTCGGCGGCGTCCCAGTGGTTGCGGTAGCTCTGGGCTCGCTCGTCCAGGATCGCCGCGTCGTCCGCCCGCCCCAGCGCCTCGGCGAAGCGCGCGGCGGCCCAGTCGTCGTAGGCGTACTCCAGCGTCATGGACGCGGACTGGGTGGGGTCGCATTCGGTGGGAACGTACCCGAGCGTGATGTAGTCGGGGATCGTCCCCAGGTTTCCGTACCCGCACGCGCCTTGGAGGGCCGGGTTCTCGTCGGCGCCCAGGTCCTGCCACAGCGCCTTGTCCACCGCCTCCCAGGCGAGGGCGCCGTCGAAGTCGCGCACCCCTTTGACCCAGGCGTCCGCCAGGATGGGGATGGCGTGGGTCCCGATCATGACGCGCGAGTAGCCGGTCGCCGCCCAGGTGCACTTGGGAAGCCAGCCCCCTTCCTCGTAGGCGCGGAGCAGCGACCAGGCTACGTCACCCCGGCGCTCGGGCTCCAGGAGCACCTGGAGGGGGTGGCTCGTGCGGTAGGTGTCCCACATGCACCAGTCGTCCGTGTAGAAGCGATGGGCGCCCGGTCCGTCCACTCGCCCGTTGGGGGCCTCGGAGGGGCGCCCGTCGTCGAACACCTTCACCGAGCCGTCCGTGGCCACGACGTAGCGGCCGCCCGCCTCGGTGTAGTCCGCGGGCTGCATGAGGGCGTGGTACAGCGCCGTGTAGAAGGTCGTGAGGGTGGCCTCGTCGCCCTGGGCTTGGACCCGGTTGAGCACCTCGTTCCAGCGGGCGTCCGCGCGGGCCCGCGCCTCGTCGAAGGGAAGGGCGTCTGCTCCCGTGCCGAGCTCCGCGTGGAGGTTGGCGGCCGCCTGCTCCACGCTGATGAGGCTCACGCCCACGCGCACCCCCAGGGTCCAGGGCGCCGCGGGGCGCGCGCCGGGCGCATCGGCCGGGAAGGTCACCCAGGCACCCAGCTTGGAGCCGGTGCCCTCGCTCACGCCGGCCCCGGTCGTCCCTTGACCCACACGGAAGACGCCGTGGTCGCTGGGGGTGGCGTCCAACTCCAGGTGGAAGTACACCGTCATGTCGCCCGTGGGCGCGACGTTCTGGAGCACGAAGCCCAGCGCCGGGTGGACGTTGTAGGCGCCGAACCCCTCGATGGTCCGCGCATTCACGAAGCGCACCTCGCCGCCTCGGCTGGCCCCTTGGGAGTGCCCCAGGTCTAGGATGAGGTGCCTCGCGCCGGCCTCGCCCGTGTCGTCGGCGCTGGGCTCGAAGGTGTAGCGGTGCAGGGCGGCGTGCCCGCTCGCCGTCATCTCGGCTACGACCCGGTAGTCCGCGAGCCGCACGCGGTAGTAGCCGGGTGCGGCCTCCTCCTCGTCGTGGCTGAACGCAGAGGGCCACCCATTGGGGTCGAGGTTCAGGGCCCCCCGCGTGGGCATGAGGAGGATCTGGCTGTAGCCATTCCCGCTGCCCCCAGGGCCCTCGAGCTGCGTGTGGGTGAAGCCTTGGATCTGTGAGGCGCCGTACTGGTAGGCCGCGATCTCGCCGACCTTGCCCACGGTGTCGGGGCCCACCCGCACCATGCCGTGGGGCACCAGGGCTCCGGGGGTGGCGTTCCCCGAGCCATCCGTCCCGATGAACGGGTCCACGTAGCGGGTGAGGTTCTGGAGGGGATCGATGACCAGGGGAGGAGGTGGCCCGGCGTCCGGCGCGCTCGTGTCTCCGAGCGTCCCGTCGGCGGGGCCGATGGGGGCGTCTCCGAGGTTCGTCTCTGGGGCCCACGTGTCCCCCGAGTCGGTGGAGGGCGAGGAGGCATCCCCGGCGCCGCAGGCGCTCAGGGCGCTCCACACGAGCGCGGCAGCTACGACGGCGAGGCGCGCGCCACGGGAGGGCGGCCACGGGAGAGGGGAGGGGTGGGCGCTGGCGCGGCGTGGATGATTCGTCATGCCTCGATGGTGGCCGGGCCGTGGTCCGCGCACAAGCCCTCGATCTCGCGCTGAACCTCGGTGGCCCCGAGTTCTGCCCGGGTCAGGAGCTGTCACTTGGTTGAATACAAAAGCGTATTGCTTGCTTTTATGGATGGTTGCGAACCAGACCCTCGACACGAGGTTCGCCTGTCTCTAGCTTCCACGACGTGCGCGGTCACACCGCGCGCCTTTCACGAAAAGATGACAGGCAGCCCGCGGACTCCGCGGGGTTCGCAGCCCGCGCGCGCGCAGGTGCACGCTGATGGTGTGCCCCGAGCAGGAGCGCCGGGCGGAAGGTGAGGCGTCATGCAGAGAGAGACCGTGTTGCGGACGGTGTGGGGCGGCTGGGGCCGTCCTCTGTGTCAACCAGGGACGGGCGTGGGGGAGCGCCGCGCTGGGGGAGGGCGGGCCATGAGCCGGCTCGTGGCCGCCGCGTTCGCCTCAGCCCTCGTGCTAGGCGGTGTCGAGGCGGCCCACGCGGCATGCGGCGATGGGATCCCCGAGACCGGCGAGGCCTGCGACGACGGAAACACGGCCGCGGGGGACGGCTGCGACGCGACCTGTCAGGTGGAGCCGGGCTTTTACTGCTCGGCCTCGAACCTCCAGCAGGACGCGGTAGAGTTGGACCTGCCCGGTTATGACGTGGACTGGAGCTTCCAGAGCGGCGGACAGCTCGCTCGTGCTCAGAACAACGGTCAGGGGGGGATCTGGCTCACCGACATGAACGCGTGGGGCGGCCCATTCCACCTAAGCGCCATGACCACCAGCGGCAACGACGATGACCTCTTTGGGTTCGTGCTCGGCATGGAGGCGGACGACCTCGGAGACCCCACGGCGCGCTACTACGTCCTGAGCTGGAACCGCGGGGGCGGCGGGTCCACGAACCCCGCCGGGATGTCCATCCTCCAGGTGGATGGCGTCGCCGGCTACGACGCGCTGCGCTACCACACGGGTGCCAACGTCACCGAGATCGCCCGCGCCGCCACCCTGGGGACGGCCGACTGGGCGCCGAACACGATCTACGACTTCGTCATCGACTACACGCCGTCGGGGTTCCGCGTGACCGTGGACGGGACCGTGGAGTTCGACCTCACGGGCGCCTTCGCGCCCGGGAAGCTCGGGCTGTTCATGATCTCGCAGACCGATACCTACTTCGAGAACCTGGGCACGGCGACGGTGTGCGCGCCGGTCTACGACTGCCACGACGGCGTCCGCGATGGGCTGGAGAGCGATGTGGACTGCGGCGGCCCCGACTGCGCCGCCTGCGACTACGGGAACGCTTGCGGGCAGATCACCGCAGCGGGGACCTTGCCCTGGACGGTGAGTGTGGGGGGCCAGGTCGTGACGGCGACCGACGCCTACGCGAGCGGCCAGACCTTGGTCGACTACTACGGCTACGCCTCGGCCCAGTTCAACGGCCCCCTGGACAAGGCGAACACAGCGTCCATCTTCCTCCACCGCGACCCCAACGGGGTCCTGGGGTTGGGCATGATCTTGGACGAAGCCGGCGGTGGCGGCGGCGATGTGCAGGCGATCATCACGGGGGCCACGGGTGGCACGCTGGTGCAGTCCGACGACCCAGGTGAGGCCACGTATGACGCGGCGACGGGCGTCGTCACGGGCAACTGGCACTGGATCAACTGCTGCACGGACGGCGTGGCGATCGAGCTGCCGAACCCCTGCATAACCATCGACTTCCTGGCCGTCTCGGGCCTGGACCACGTGGAGATGGTCCTGGGCGACGGTGTCTCCCGCGTGTTCCTGACCGACGACTTCACGCAGCCCATCACGATCTGTAGCTGCGCCACGACGGTCCCGAGCTGCGCCAGCAGCGACGTGGACTGCCAGGACGGAGTGTGCGACACCACGAACGACGTCTGCGTGGAGTGCCTGGGCGACGGCGACTGCGCCGGCAACCCGGCCGGCGAGGTGTGTGATCCGAGCACGAACACCTGTGTCCAGTGCCTGGGCGACGGCGACTGCCCGAGCGGCGTGTGCGACACGGCCTCGTCCACCTGCCTGGCGTGCCGCGATGACGTCGCGGGGGGCCAGGACCAGGGCTGCGACGCGGCGAACCCCGTGTGTGACGAGTCTGGAGCGGCGCCCGTGTGCGTGGCTTGCGAGGATACCGCGGCCGCGGGTGGCGTGGACTTCGGGTGCGCGGCGCCCGCCGGGACCTGCGACACGAGCGGGCCGAGCCCCGTGTGCGTGGCTTGCGTCGTCGACGCCGACTGCACGGGCGCCCCCGCCGACGTGTGCGACACCGCGACGAACACCTGTGTGGACTGCCGGGACGACGTCTCGGGCGGGCAGGATGCGGGCTGCGACGCGGCGAACCCCGTGTGCGACGCCACGGGCGCGAGCCCGGTGTGCGTGGCCTGCGAGGACACGGCGGGGCCGGGCCAGACCGACTTCCACTGCGCGGAGCCCGCCGGTCGTTGCGCCGTGACGCCCGGGGGAGCCGGCTGTGTGGAGTGCCTGGTGGACGCGGACTGTGGCGGTGGCGTGTGCGACGCCACGACGAACACCTGCGTGGCCTGCCGGGACGACGTCTCGGGTGGGCAGGACGCGGGCTGCGACGCGGCGAACCCCGTGTGCGACGCCACGGGCGCGAGCCCGGTGTGCGTGGCCTGCGAGGACTCCGCGCCCGCGGGGGGCACGGACTTCGGGTGCGCGGTGCCCAACGGGGCGTGCGACCTGAGCGGCGCGGTGCCCACGTGCGTCCCCTGCCTCGTGAACGACGACTGCGCCGGCGATCCGGGCGGGGCGGTCTGCGACGGGGCCACGAACACATGCGTGGGGTGCCTTGGGGACGATGACTGTGCGAACGGCGTCTGTGAGCCCGAGTCCAACACCTGCGTGGAGTGTCTGGGTGACGGCGACTGTGCCGGCAACCCTGCTGGCGGCGTCTGCGAACCCCAGTCCAATGCGTGCGTGGAGTGCCTGAGCGATAGCGACTGCACCGGAGCCGCCGGGGCTCCCGTGTGCGACACCGCCGCGAACACCTGCGTGGCGTGCCTGGATACAGCCCAGGGAGGCCAAGACGCCGGGTGCGGCCAGGCGGCTCCCGTGTGTGACGCGAACGCGTCCGGTAGCGCGACCTGCGTGGCGTGCGAGGACAGCGCGGCGCCCGGCGGCGTGGACTTCGGGTGTGCCGCCCCGGCGGGCGTGTGCGATCTCAGCGGGGCCACCCCCGCGTGCGTGGGGTGTCTGGCCGACGCCGACTGCCCGGGGGGCGCGTGCGACGCGACCGCCCAGGTGTGCGTGGCCTGCCGCGACGACGCCGTGGCCGAGCAGGACACCGGCTGCGAGGCGGACGCCCCGGTGTGCATCGTGGACGGGGCGGGCGCGCTGGTGTGTGTGGCCTGCGAGGACTCGGCCGGGGACGGTGAGACGGACTTCGGGTGCGCGGAGCCCACGGGGCGGTGCGACCTGAGCGGCGCCGCGCCGGTCTGCGTGGCCTGCTTCGTGGACGCCGACTGCCCGGGCACGCAGGCCTGCGACGCGGCGACGAACACGTGCGTGGAGTGCCTGGCGGACGACGACTGCGCCGGGAGCCCCAATGGCCCGGTGTGCGACGTCGCGGGTACCCGCTGCGTGGCCTGCCGCGACGACGCCCAGGGCGCCCAGGACACCGGGTGTGACCCGGGGGCGCCGGTGTGTGACGAGACCGGCGCGGCGCCGGTGTGCGTGGCGTGCGAGGACACCGCGGGTGTGGGCGAGGTGGACCTCGGCTGCACGGACGCGCTGCCGGCTTGCGAGCTGGTGGCCGGTCAGTGGGCGTGCGCGGAGCCGGACACGGACGGTGACGGGCTCGGCGACGCCACGGAGGTGGCGCTGGGGACCGACCCCCAGGACGCCGACACGGACGGCGACGGCCTCAGCGACGGCGAGGAGGTCGCTGGCGGCGCCGATCCCGCCGCCTATGACGAGGGCGTGGACACGAACCCGCTGGACGCCGACACGGACGACGACGGCCTGAGCGACGGCGACGAGCAGCTCGGCGTGGGGCCGCTGGCGGGGCTCGGGGCCACGGATCCCCTGACGCCGGACAGCGACAACGATGGGCTGGACGACGGGACCGAGGTGGGGCAGACGGCGCCGCTCCCCGGAGGGATGAGTGGCGGGTCGGACCCGGTGGCCTACGAGGGGACCGACCCGGCATGGACCGGCGATCAGGATCCGGCGAGCACGACGGATCCGCACGACGCCGACAGCGACGATGACGGGCTGCTGGACGGCGTGGAGGACGCCAACGGCGATGGCGCCACCGTGCACGAGATCGGCGCTACGGGCACCGAGGGCACGGGGGAGAGCGATCCCAACCTGGCCGACACGGACGGCGACGGCCTCACCGACGGCCAGGAGGCGGGCGACGGGCCCGGCGCGCTGGGGAGCTCGCCCGTGGACACCGACACGGACGACGGGGGCGTGGCCGATGGCGTGGAGGCCGCGAACGGCATGAACGTGCTCGATCCGACAGATGACGGCGAGCTGCTGGACAGCGACGGCGACGGCCTGAGCGACGCCCTGGAGGGGACGCTGGGGACCGATCCCTTGGACCCCGACACGGACGGCGATGGGCTCAACGACCGCGAGGAGATCGCGGGCGTGGCTTCGGCGACGGGGGCCAGCGACCCCACGACCTACGACGAGGGCGTGGACTCGAACCCCCTGGACGCCGACACCGACGACGATGGGCTCAGCGATGGAGACGAGGTCTTGGCGGCGGGGCCGCTGGCGGGCCAGGAGCCGACCGACGCCTTGGCGGCCGACACGGACGGCGACGGCCTGGGCGATGGCCTGGAGCTGGGCGTGACCGAGCCCGTGCCAGCGGGCGCGAGCGACGGCGATCCCGCCGTGCCCTTCGCGGGGACCGAGACCCAACAGGGAGACCCCGCGTGGGCGCCGGACGCTGACCCCGCGAGCACCACGGATCCCACGGATCCGGACACCGACGGGGACGGCCTGCTGGACGGCGCGGAGGACGCGGACCACGACGGGGCCGTGAGCAACACCCTGGGCGGGACGGGCTCCCAGGGGTCGGGCGAGACCGACCCCAACGCGGCGGACACGGACGGCGACACCGTGCCGGACGGGTTGGAGGTTACGGCGCTGGGATCGAGCCCGGTGGACACGGACACCGATGACGGCGGCGTCCTGGACGGCGTGGAGGTCCTCAACGGCATGGACGTCCTGGACCCCGCCGATGACGCCATGTTCCTGGACAGCGACGGTGACGGCCTCAGCGACGGCCTGGAGGGCACGCTGGGGACCGATCCTTTGGACCCCGACACGGATGGCGACGGCCTCACGGACAGCCAGGAGATCGCCGGTGGGCCGGCGGCGGACGCCTACGACGAGGGCGTGGACACCAACCCCCTGGACGCGGACACGGACGACGACGGCCTGAGCGACGGCGACGAGGTTCAGGGCGGAGGGCCGCTCGGCGGACAGGTGACGAACCCCTTGGACGACGACACCGACCACGACGGGCTGGGCGACGGCACGGAGGTGGGGGTCACCCAGGGGACGCCGGGCGGGATGAGCGATGGGGATGGCCCGGTGGCCTTCGCGGGCACGGCGGACGGGTGGACGGGGGACAGCGATCCCACGACGACGACGGACCCGCTGGACGCCGACAGCGACGACGACGCGCTGGCGGACGGTGTGGAGGACGCCGACCACGACGGGGCCGTGGGCAACGAGCTGGGCGCCACGGGGACGGAGGGGACCGGCGAGACCGACCCCAACGTGGCGGACACGGATGGCGACGGGCTGGGTGACGGCCACGAGGTGAACGACTTGGGGACGAACCCCGTGGACACGGACACGGACGACGGGGGTGTCGCCGACGGGGTGGAGGTTGAGCAGGGCCTGGACCCGCTGGATCCCAGCGACGACATCCAGGCGCCGGATCCCGATGGGGACGGCCTCCAGACGCCGGACGAGCTGGCCCTGGGGACGGATCCATTCGACGCGGATACGGATGGAGACGGCCTGAGCGACGCTGAGGAGGTCGCTGGCGGCGACGACGCGGCGGCGTACGACGAGGGCGCGGACACCAATCCCCTGGACGCGGACACGGACGACGACGGCCTGAGCGACGGCGACGAGCTCACCGGCGGCGGGTTGTTGGGGGCCTGGGCGCCCACGAACCCGCTGGTGGCCGACACGGACGGCGACGGCCTGGACGACGGGCTCGAAGTCGGGGCCACCGAGCCCTTGGAAGGGGGCGAGAGCGACGGGCCGGATCCGGTGGCCTTCGCGGGGACGGACCCCGCCTGGAAGGGCGACGCGGATCCGAACAGCGTCACCGACCCGAACGCCGCGGACACGGACGGCGATGGCCTGGTGGACGGCGCGGAGGACGCGGATCACGACGGCGCCAGCCCGGCCACGATCGGCGGGACGGGCGACAGCGGCAGCGGCGAGACCGATCCCAACGTGGCAGACACGGACGGCGACGGGCTCAGCGACGGCCGCGAGGTGAGCGAGCTGACCACGGACCCCCTGGACACGGACACGGACGACGGCAGCGTGGACGACGGGGTGGAGGTGGACCGCGGGACGGATCCTCTCGACCCCAGCGATGACGTGGCCCCGGAGGATACGGACGGCGACGGGCTCACGGATGAGCAGGAGGCCTTGCTCGGGACGGATCCCCTGGACCCCGACACGGACGGCGATGGACTTACGGACGGCATCGAGGTGCAGGGTGGCACGGCGGGCGTCTACGACGAGGGCGTGGACACCGATCCCCTGGACGCGGACACGGACGACGATGGCCTAGGGGACGGCGACGAGGCGCGCGCCAGTGGGCCGCTGGCCGGGGGGACGGCCACCGATCCCCTGGACCCGGACAGCGACGACGATGGCGTGGCGGACGGGACCGAGGTGGGGGTCACCGAGCCCCTCGCCGGGGGCGAGAGCGACGGGGACGACCCGGTGGCCTTCAGCGGGACGGACACCGACGCGGGGCTCTTCGTTCCGGACGGTGACGTCACCTCGACCACCGACCCCAACGACGCGGACAGTGACCACGACGGCTTGCCGGATGGCGTGGAGGACAAGGACCACGACGGTGCCCGGGACGGGGACGAGACAAGCCCCACGTCCTGGGACACCGACCGAGACGGGCTGTGCGACGGCGCGGCGTTGCCGGGCATCTGCGACCACGGGGAGGACGTCAACGTCAACGGCGTCGTGGACGATGGCGAGACCGACCCGCGGGACGCGGACACCGACGACGGCGGCGTGGCGGACGGGGCCGAGGTCACGCGCGGCACGGATCCCCTGGACCCCAGCGACGACAACGAGGCTGTCGTGCCCGGTGAGCAGGACGTGGTGACCGTCCAGGGCGGTGGCTGCGCGGGCGGCGGCGCCGGAGGCCTGGGCGGTGGTCTGGTCTTGGGTGCGCTGGTGCTGCTGGGTTGGGCCCTGCGCCGGCGGCGCGTTCGTGCGGGGCGCGCCGTCTCCGGCTTGGCGCTGGCGGCGGCGCTCGTGGTCGCGAGCGGTGGCGGGCCCGCGCGGGCGCAGACCAGCCAGGTGGACGGCTTCGAGCCCTGGTACGGCCAGGGGAGCGCGGTCCTGGGCACGGCGGGGGCCAACATCTTGAGCCACCTCGAGCCGGCCTTCGGCCTGTTCCTCCACCCGTCCTACGGGCTGGTGACCGAGCACCGCGTGCACCCGGACGGGACCGCGGAGGACAACGCCATCCTCGGGACGTCCTTCAAGATGGAGCTGTCGGCGGCCCTGGGGCTCTTCGACTGGGTGGACGTGGGCGTCATGATCCCTCTGGCCTTGTCCCAGGACGTCCGGGGGAACTCCGACGCCCTGGCGGGGCAGGTGGGGCAAGGCGGCTTCGCCATGCAGGATCTGCGGCTGTCTACCCGCGCCCGCTTCCTCAAGCCCGAGGACGCGGCGGGGTTCAGCGCGGGGCTGGCGTTGACGTTGTTCCTGCCCACGGGCGACGACATGGACTTCACGTCGGACGGCGCGGTGCGCTTCGAGCCCCGCGCCCTGGTAGGTTGGCAGCACGACTCGGGCTTCTCGGTGCTCGCGAACCTGGGGGTTCAATTCCGCCCCAAGAGGACGTTCCACAACGCCGTGTCCAGTGACATGCTGCGGTGGAGTCTGGCGGGGACGGCGCCCACCGGGGTCGAGGACCTGACCCTCTTGGCCCAAGTCTTCGGCGCCGCGGCCTTCGCGGATGGCCGGGATCCCAAGGACCTCACGAAGGCGGTGAGCGACGTCTACTCCAAGCCCGCCGAGCTGGACGCGGGGCTCCAGTACGTGTGGCGCGCGCAGAAGCTGGTCTTCCAGGCTGGCGGTGGGTTTGGCCTCAATACCGGGATCGGCGCGCCCACGTGGCGCGTCTTCGCCAGCGCGGGCTACACGCCCATGGAGTCTGATCGGGACGGTGATGGGCTGGTGGACTCCGTGGACCAGTGCAAGGACGACCCCGAGGACAAGGACGACTTCGAGGACGCCGACG
>CAYZID010000018.1:15045-39340 GCA_964478315.1 uncultured Myxococcales bacterium
GCTGCCCCGACCCCGACAACGACAAGGACGGCATCGAGGACACGGCGGACAAGTGTCCCATGGACCCCGAGGACAAGGACGGCTTCGAGGATGCCGACGGCTGCCCCGACCCCGACAACGACAAGGACGGCATCGAGGACACGGCGGACAAGTGCCCCAACCGCGCCGAGGACAAGGACGGCTTCGAGGACGCCGACGGCTGCCCCGACTTCGACAACGACCAGGACACGGTCCTGGACGCCGAGGACAAGTGCCCGAACACGCCGGAGGACCAGGACGGCTACCAGGACGAGGACGGCTGCCCCGATCCGGACAACGACAAGGACGGCATCCCGGACCTCAAGGACGAGTGTCCGCTCATGCCGGAGACGGTGAACAAGTACCAGGACGAGGATGGCTGCCCGGATTCGAGCCCCAAGGCGAAGGTCCAGGTGACCAAGCACTACATCAAGATCAAGGGCAAGGTGCACTTCGCCACGGGCAAGGCGAAGATCAAGCGCAAGTCCTTCAAGCTCTTGGTAGAGGTCGCGACGGTCCTCAAGCGCTACCCGAAGATCACGAAGCTCCGCATCGAAGGGCACACGGACTCGCGCGGTTCGGCGAGCTCCAACAAGCGCCTGAGCGATGCCCGCGCCAAGGCGGTCCGTGCGTTCCTCATCGACGCGGGCGTGGCCGCCGATCGCCTGGTGGCCGTCGGGTACGGCGAGGAGCGGCCCAAGGCATCCAACAAGACGCGTAAGGGCCGGGCCGAGAACCGGCGCGTGGACTTCTACATCTTGGAGTACGACGGGCACCCCGTGGCGCCCGACGCCGAGGTGGAGGCGAAGTAGGGCGGGAGGGCGGCCCGGGCCCAGCGCCCGGGCCGCCTACCGCCCGTCGGCCTTGTGGCGCGCGGCGAGCAGCGACGGGCTGTCTGGCGAGAGGACCTCGGGGAGCACGCCCCCCTCGTCCGTGAAGCCGTAGGCGCGCGCGAGTTCGGCCACGATGAGGCGCTGGCCGGTGCGAGCCATGAGCCCGGGGTCGGCGGCGAGGGCGGCCACGGCGCGGCCCGTGAAGCGGGGCGACTCGCTGCTCGTGTCGTCGAAGTCCATGGCCCCCATCCCCCGGAGGCGCAGCATGCGCTCGGTGCGGACGATCCCGGGCCAGAGCGACACGGCCGCGACGCCGAAGGGGCGGAGATCGTGAGCCATGTCGGCCGCCATGCGGTCCACACCCGCCTTGCCCACACCGTAGGCGACGCCGAAGACGTACTGACCGCCTCCGTAGGACGAGATGTTGGCGATGAGGGGTGGGGGGGCGCCTTCGTCGCCCCGGGAGGCCGTCCGGATGAGCAGGGGCGCCCCGAAGACGCTGGCCGCGTAGTGGCTTCGCAGCCCCACGTGGTGCATGTCATCCCAGAGGGACAGCGGCAGCTCCCAGAACCGCTTGGACGCGAAGCTCACGCGCGGGACCTTGAAGGCGTTGTTCACCAGCACGTCCAGGCGCCCGAGCTCGCGGTCCACGCGCTCGAACAGGGTGCGCACCTGCTCGTCGTCGGCGTGGTCGCAGCGCACGGGGACCGGCACGCCCCCAGCCTGGCGGATCGCGTCGGCGGTCTCGTCGAGGCTCCCCCGGAGGCGGCCACTGCGGGCGTGCTCCGTGCGTCCCGTGAACACGACCGTGGCCCCCGCCTCGGCGAGCCCCAGGGCGACGCCCTTACCCACGCCGCGCGTGGCGCCCGTCACGACGGCCACGCGCCCGGTGAGCGACGCCTTGGGGCGCCCCTTACCTCGGAGGCGCGTGAGCCCCTTGAGGTCTCCTAGCCCCTTGATCGTCACGGCGCTCCTCCTGTCTCTGGAGTCTCTGGTGTGTCCGGGGCCTCACGGTCGTCCGCGGCCTGTGCCCCCGCGCCCTGGGCTCGGGCGCGGGCCCAGGCATCCAGGGGCAGCGCGCTGGACAGGTCCCGCGGCCAAGCGGACCAGGCAGGTCCGTCCGCCCCCTCCCAGCGTCTGGCCTCCGCGGCGAGGGGGGCCTCGTGGAGCGCGAGCGCTCGGGCCGAGGCCCCCGCGAGCGCGAGGTGGAAGGCTACGCGGGCGTGCTCGCGCAGCGTCCCTCGGGACCGCGCCGCCAGCCACCGCGCGATGGCCTGGTGGGCCTGGGCGCGCTCTTTGCTGGGTGTGGCGGCGGCGAGGGCCTCCATGAGGGCCTCGCTGCGAAACGCGAACTCGCGCTCCCCGGGGACGCGGCTAGAACGCAGCGGCGTCACGAGGTCCGCGTCCACGAGCTGCGCCAGCGCCCCGCTCGGGTCACGGCCCCGACGTTCGGCGACCTCGCCGGCCCAGAAGATGGGCCCGCACAGGGCGGCGTGCCGGGCGACCTCCAAGGCCTCGCCTCCTCGGGGGGGGGCCGCCGCCTCCAGGGGGGCGACCAGCGTCGCCGCCACCGAGGGGCGCGGGAGCGTCACGTGGGGGGACTCCGCGCGGGTCACTCGTTCGGCAGGGGCGGGGGCCAGGAGCAGCTCCCGGCCCAGGGGACCCAGGGACCAACGGCGCCCGTCCCAGCGCACGGCCTCCAGGCGCCGGAGGACGCGCGCCACTTCGGTGATGTGGCTTGGGTTGCCGTCGGTGAGGGCGGCCACCGCCGTGGACAGCTCCTCGTCCGCTGGTCCCCCGAGGAGGCTTGATAGCAGGTGGTTCGCGGACAGGGCTCGGAGAGGCTCCAGGGTGATGACGCGGTCCGCATCCAGGCGCAGGTCGTTGGCCCGCGCGGTCCCCAGGACGAAGACGGGGCGGTGGCGGAGGCGGCGCATGAGGTAGGCCAGGAGGTCCCGGGTGAGCCGGTCCAGGTGGTCGATGCCGCGGATGGTGACGGCCAGCGGGCGGACGTCCAGGAGGCGCTCGAAGTAGGTGGCGATGGCCTCGAAGACCTCGCGGGTGGCGGCGTGCGGCTCGCTCACGGGGGTCCCGGGTAGGGGGTTCGCCCGGAGCCCAGGGAGGGTCCCCATGAGGTCCGCGACGCGGCGGGCGTGGTCCCGCTCCGCTCGGGGCAGGTCGTCGGCGTGGGGCGCGCCGCGCGCGGCCCGGAACGCCTCCAGTACGGCGCCGTGGAGCTTGTCGCGCACCACGTCGGGGGCGTCGTCGCGTCCCACACCGGCGCGGTGGCGCAGGATCTCGGCGGCGGCGCGAAAGGGCACGCGCCGGTGCAGGGGGCTGCAGCGCGCGTAGACGAAGGAGACGACCTCCGGGAGTTGGTCCAGATAGTCGTCGAAGTGCACGCAGAGCTGGCCCTTGCCCATCCCATCCGCGCCCAGCACGAGGGTGACCGTGAGGCGCTGCTCCGCGAGGCACCGCTGGAAGGACTCCTCGATGGCGCGCGCCTCGTCCGCGCGGCCGGTGTGCGGCTGCTCGGCCGCCCAGGGGCGGAGGGTGATGAGCAGGTGCTGCTCCTCGCCATCGCTAAGGAGCACGGGCTGGCGGGTCTCTCGGCACCCCTGGAGGGTTGCCGAGACGAGGTAGGCGCCCGGGCGCAGGCGCACGCCGTGGCAGGGGGCCGTGCCCAGGGCGCGGGCGCGCTCCGGCGCCAGCGCCTCGTGGTCGCGGAGCTCGTAGAGGGCGAGGCTCGCACCTTCGGGGAAGCTGCGAACGTGGAGAGTGGCGCTGGCCGCCGGCCCCCCCGGCCCCGCCGCCGCCGTGGCAAGCTCGCCGTAGAGGATCATGGAGGCGTCGTCGCCTCGGTCGTGGGCGTCGCGCGCCTGGGTGAGATAGAGCGCCCGGAGGCGCTGGCGGGCGGCGCGGTGCCCTGGGACGTGGGCGAGGGTCTGCTGGCAGGCGGCCACCGCCTCGGCGAGCGCCCGCGCCACACCGAGCCGCAGGTGCTCCACGTCGAGGTGGCGCGCCCAGCGGGCCTTGCGGTCATCGAGCGAGTCGAAGCTCCCCGCGTCGCGCTCGTCCCGTCGGAGCGCCTCCTCGGCCTCCCGCAGCACGCCGCGCAGGCGATGAAAGCGCTCCGTGGCCGCCTGGGCCAGCACGTCCTGCGCGGCCGCCAAGCGCGCCAGCCGCTCGGCCTCCCGGCGTCCCTCCAAGAAGGCCTCCACGTCTTCCCACAGGGCCCGCGCGCTGGGGTAGCGGTCGGCGGGGGAGGGGGCGAGCGCGCGCAGGACGACCCGCTCCAGCTCGGGAGGGACGTCGCGGTCACCGGCCCGCGCGGAGGGCGGGGGCAGGGGCTCGTGGAGCAGGGCGTGGATGTGGGCCTCGCCGTCGGCGTGGTCGAAGGGCAGGCGCAGCGTGAGGATCTCGTAGAGGATGAGGCCCAGGGCGAAGATGTCGCTCGCGGGGCCCGTCCCGCGGTTGTCTCCCCGGGCCTGCTCCGGGGACATGTAGTGGGGGGTCCCGACGATGAGCCCGTCTGGCTCGGGGCTGCCCGCGAAGAGGCCCGGCTCGCCCGGCCCTTGGGGGAGGATACGGGCGACGCCCCAGTCCAAGATCTGTACCTCCCCATAGGCACCGATCATCACGTTCTCGGGCTTGAGGTCCCGGTGCACGACGCCCCGGGCGTGGGCGTACTCGGCGGCGAGGCAGATCCCCCGGAAGATGCCCAGGAGCTTGGGTAGGCGGTAGGTCTCCGTGGCCTCCGCCTCCCCCGCTCGGAGGGCCTGGAGGACGTCGTGTAGGGAGGTCGTCCCGACCCGCTTCATCGTGTAGAAGGGCGTGCCGTCACGCAAGCGCCCCATGGCGTGGACGGGGACGATGTTCGGATGCTCTAGCTGCCCGGAGAGCCGCGCCTCGAAGATCAGCGCGCGCTCCATGGAGGGATCCTGCTTGGCCGCAGCGTGCAGCGTCTTGAGGGCCACGGTGCGCCCCACGAGCGTGTCGTGGGCCGACACCACGCGCCCCATCCCCCCCCGCCCGAGCTCGGCGCCCAAGAGGTAGTCCCCGTCGGGGAGGGCCGCGCCCTCGTCGAAGGGCTCCTCGCCGGGCAGGGGCGCCAAGAGCACGGAGGACCGCCCGGTGTTGGGCCTCGCGGAGGCCCGGCGCGCGCGGCGGCGCGCGCCTCGGTCCGTCGTGCCGATGACGGCCGTCGCGTCCTTGCGCCCGCGCGGTGGCTGCGCTGTGGACGGCAGCGCGACGCCGGGCTCCGTGTCGGAGGTCTCCGAGACGTCGCTCGCGGTAGGCTGCTCAGGGGTGGGGCGCGACGGTGGCGTGCTCACCCGGGCAGCCTACTGGGCTGACCGGATCGTGCAAGGGGGGGCCCGGGCGTGTCGTCGCGGGCGACCTCAGACGCGCGGCGTGATGGGGCCCACTGGCTCAGGGCTCCCATAGGATGGGTTGCCGACCTTCTTCGGCCACTTGGCGAGGAACTCCTCCAGCGTCTCGTCGGGGACGGCGGGCGAAGACCACTCCTTGTGGAGGAAGTACCAGGCCTCGCGGTCGCTCGCCACGGTGCGCCCGGTGAACCCGCACGTGTGGCAGAAGAAGACGACCCCGGACACGCGGTTGTAGGTGGTCTGGTAGATGACCTCACGCTCCACGTCTTCGCTCTCGCAGCGCGGGCAGCGGCCTTGGTGGGCGAACTCGGTGTGGGCCATGGCGTCCTCAGCGTGCTCGTGGTGTCTCTGGGCACGCACGTTGGCCCGCTCTCGGGGATTGGTCAACCCCTAAAACCGGGCCCACTGGACGTCGCGCGATGGGGGCGACGCGCCACGGGAGGGGGGCGGATCAGGGTGGGGAAGCGGGGGGTTGACACGCGGGCCGAGATGCGTAGTCTCCCGCTCCCCCACGGAGGGTCCGTGGCGACACCTCGGCAGCCCGCTCCGCCCACGGCGGGGCCACGCTGCTGGCAGGTGCCCCCTCCCGGCTGGGTTTCGGCAATCCGCGGTTCATCTTCGATGACGCGACGCGACGGTGTGGCTCGGTCCACGCTGGCGGGCGCGCTGTGTGGAGGGAATCTCGATGTTGTTGGCAGCGCAACGCTTTGTCTCCCAGGGCGACCACGTCGTCCCATGTCGTATCTACGGCCGCCTCGGGGCCTCGGCTGGGCACCGCCGGGCCGCTTCTGGGCTCCGGTGGGCCCTCGCGTTCGGGGTGCTGCTCTCCCTGAGCGGCCCCTTGACGGCCTGTGAGGATCTCGTCGACTACGACGCGTCGGCGCCTGGGTGGTCCGACCCCGAGGTGCCCGACGTGCCCTGGGCGGACGACGCGCCGGAGGTCGTGGGCACGCTGCGCTTCGTGAACCACCCGTGGACGACCGTGTGGACCCTCCACGATGGCGCGGGGATCGACGAGGCCGCGGCGCGGGCGCTGCTCGCTCGGCGGGCGGGCCCGGACGGGATCTCCGGGAGCTTGGACGATCGTCCATTCCGGCACGCGGACGAGCTCGCCGCCCAGCCCGGCGTCGGGCGCGAGGGGGTGCGGCGGCTCGCCGCCTACGCCGTCGCGCGCGGGTGGGTTCCCCGCGACGCGGACGCCCCCTTCGACCCCTGGCTGGGGCTCTTCGATGGCGTGCAGCTCACCCTCAGCGAGGCGGACGCCGTGCTCCTCGTGGCCAACACCGCGAGCGCGGTGGAGCTGGACGAAGACGCGGCGCTGTACGCGTCGGCCGTCACCGAGATCCTCGGCCGGCGCCCCTTCCAGTCGCCGGCGGAGCTGGCCGCTTGCCCTGGCGTGGGCGCGGGCAACCTCCTTCGCCTCAAGCGATACGCCATGGCGCACGCGGACGTTGGTTCGCTCGTAGGGCAGGGCGAGTAGGAGCCCGCCGCTCGCCACGCGCCCGGGGCGAGGTGCTCCCTCGGGCGCCCTATCCCTTGCGCGCCACGACGAGCTGGTTCACGAAGGCCACACCCGCGCCGGGGATCCGACCCACGAGACGGTCCAGGCGGCTCGCGAGGTCCAGGGGCACGTCCACCCCCGCGTAGGGGAGGGCCGCCGCCGGGACCCACATGAAGGGGAGGTCCACGACGTGGGCGAACCCCGCCTCGGTGGCGAGCCGGCGCAGGGCGGCGCGGTCCAGGGCTACCTCGTGATGCTCGTCGGCGACGAGCCCCAGGCGACCGGCGATCTCGTCCCACAGGGGGTTGGGGCAGGTGGCGACGAAGACCCCGCCCGGGCGGAGCACCCGGAACGCCTCCCGCACGGCGTCGGCGGGCCGGGGGAGGTGCTCCAGCACGGCGAGGGCGAGCACGAGGTCGAAGCTGTCCCCGCCGAGGTCGGGGGGCAGGGTCATGACGTCGCCCTGGCGCAAGGTCACCCCTGGAGGCAGGGCTTCCGCGGCGTCGATGAGGGCCTGGTTGTGCTCGATCCCCACAGCGGTCGCGGGAGGGTTGAGCAGCTCCCGGACCGCCACCAGCGTTCGGCCTTCGGCGGCGCCCATGGAGAGGATGCGGCTCGGAGGCAAGCCGGGAGAAAGCGCCCGGTAGGCGTCGGCGGCGGCGCGGGCCCGGGCGCGGAGCCGCCAGGCCAGTGACAGCTTCCGGGTGCGTCCCTCGGCGTAGCTTGCATCCATGACGCCATGTCGTTCCTGGGACATCTCTTCGCTCCGGTGTGGATGGTGGGGCGTGGAGGGCGTCCGGAAGCGCGCGACCGTGGGCGCTGCCCCCCACACGCCCCCGGCCTCCCTACGCGAAGGGCCGCCCCCGGTGTACCGGGAGCGGCCCTGTCGCTCAACGAGTTCTTCCTCGTTCGCGAGGGGCGCTAGCCCTTCTTGAGGATGTACTTGTCGATGACCTTCGTGAAGGCCGGCAGGTTGTAGCCCGTGGGCGACGTGAACTTGCGGCCGTTGATGTAGATCGTGGGCGTGCCGCGCACGCCAGCCTTACGCCCCTCGGCCATCTCCGCGTCGATCTGGGCCTTCATCTCGTCGCTCTCGGCGCACTTCTTGAAGGCGTCCAGGTTCTTCACGCCTGCCTGCTTGGCCCAGCCCACGTAGGTGTCGATGGTCGCCTTCTTGAGCTCCTTCTGGTTCTCGTACACCAGGTGGTGGAACGGCCAGAACTTGCCCTCCTTGTTGGCGCAAAGCGCGGCCTTGGCGGCGGGCAGGGCAGCCTTGTGGAAGGACAGGGGGAAGTTCTTGAAGGTCAAAGCGATGTCCTTGCCATAGTGCTTGACCACCTCGTCCAGAGGCTTCACGACCCGCGCGCAGAAGGGGCACTCGAAGTCCGAGACGAGCGTGATCTGGATCTTCGCCTTGGGGTCGCCCAGGATCGCCGTGTTCTTGTCGATCTTGAACTCGTTGACCTTGCTGTCCAGGGGCTCGAAGAGCTTGCCGTTCTTGATGATCTCGGCGTAGACCTGGTTCACGGGCGTGCCCTTGTCGGCGATGGCCTGGGCCTTCTTGAGCTCCTCGTCGATGAGCTTCTTGAACTCCTCGAAGGGCTTGGCGCCGGTCATCTTGCGGCCGTTGACGAAGGTGTTCGGGGTACCCCGCGCGGTGACCTTACCGGCCAACTCCTGGTCGGCCTCGATCTGGGCCTTCGGCGCGTGGCTCTCCATGCACTTCTTCCAGGCGTCCATGTTCTTGACGCCGACCTCCTGGGCGTAGGCCGTGAGGTTGTCGAGCGTCAGCGCGCGCTGGTTCGCGAACATCTTGTCGTGCATCTCCCAGAACTTGCCCTGTCGATGGGCGCAAAGGGCCGCCTCGGCGGCGCCCTGGGCGTTCTTGTGGAAGGGCAGGGGGTTCTGCTTGAACACCAGCGCGACCTTGTCGCCGTAGGTCTCCAAGACCTTGTCCAGGGTGGGGTTCAGGCGGCTGCAGAAGGGGCATTGGAAGTCGGAGAAGAGCACCATCGTGACCAGCGCCTTGTTGAGGTCGCCCTTCACCGGGTCCTTCTTGGCGTCAAAGGTGACCTTGTAGACGGTCTTGTCCACGGGGCGGGGCTGGCGCTTGCGCTGGGCAGCCGTGGGGACGGCGGGCGGCACCTTGCCGTCGAAGATGTAGGCGGCGAGCTCGGGGTTGGCGGCCTTCATGCGGGCCTTGATCCAAGCATCGCCCGACTTGCCGGCCTCCTTGGCTGCCTTGATCTCCTCGTCGATGACGGCCTTGAAGCGCTCGAAGGGCTGGGCGCCCTTGAGGGACTTGCCGTTGATGAAGAAGGCCGGCGTACCCGTGGCCTTGACCGCCCCGGCGATACCCCGGTTGCGGTTGACGAACGCCTCGATGACGGGGTCCTTGAGGTCCGCCTTGAACTTGTTCATGTCCAAGCCGATGGCCTGAGCGTACTTGAGGATGTCCGCGTCGCTCAGCGCGCGCTGGTTGGCGAACAGCTTCTCGTGCATCTCCCAGAACTTGCCCTGCTTCTGAGCGGCCACGGAGGCCACGGCCGCCCGGTGGGCGTTGTTGTGGAAGGGCAGGGGCTGATGCACGAAGGACAGCTTCACGTCCCCCTTGTAGGTGTCCATGATCTTCTTGATCGTCGCCTCGACCCGCCCACAGAAGGGGCACTGGAAGTCGGAGAACTCGACGATGTAGACCTTGGCGTCCTTGGCGCCCTTGACGGGGAAGGGCATCTTCTGGGCGGCCGCCTTCTGGGCGGCGGTGGGCTGACCGGCCTTGGGGGCAGCCTTGGTGGGCTTCACCGGACGCACATTCTTGGCGGCCACCTTGGCCCCGCGCGCGGCCGCCTCGGGGGCACCCTTTGCCTGGCCGACCTTGTCATCCTTCTTGGCAGGCGCCGCCTCGGCCGCCTTCTTGTTGGCGGCCTGGCCGGCGGGCTGGGCCGGCTGGACGGCCTTCCCCTGGGGCGCCTTGGAGCCCTTGTCGCACCCAGCGACCAGGGCGACCGAGGCTAGGGCGATGATCGCGAGCCTCATCTTCATCGATTACTCCTGTGGTTGAGTTCCCTGCCCGGGGACGTTCGCCACGCGGCGGCGCGCCGGGCCGTCCAAGTGCCCGGATTTCTTGCGGTCCGGGCTAAGTTCGCGGGACTATGGCACAGCGCCCAGCGCCCCGCAAGGCTCAGGGAAGAGCCGCTACACCTGCCCACAACGCGCCGGCGAGCGCGAGGGTTCAATCGGGCGGCGTCCCGTGGCAGGTTCGAGGGAGCCGGGCGGGCGCGCACCGCCGCCCACGCCGATCCAGCCCCCGTCCCGCCGAGGCCCCATGACGCTCCCGAGCGCGCTCGCGTCCCCCATCCTTGCGGTGTGCTTCGCAGTCACCGGATCGCTGCTGGCCTTCGGGGCGGCGTGCCGCCCCACCACCGCCCCATCGGCCGCTGGGGACGCCGCCCCGCCTCCCCCGGTCGTGCCGGACGCCAGCGCGCCCCCCGCTCCTCCGCCCCCGGGCGCCCCAGACGCCCATGAGGCAACGCGCCCCCCGGCCTTCCCCACACCCACGCCCGAGGCCCTCGCCGCCTCGACCCCGCAGGAGGCATGGTACGGCGTCTACATGCTGGGCAAGAAGGTGGGACATGCCCGGTTCGCGCTGCGACGGGAAGGGGAGGGCGCCGTGTGGGTCATGGCCTCGGAGATGGTCATGGTGACCAGCGCCAGCGCCTCCACGCAGACCGGCTCGGACCAGCCACGCAGCGAGCTGCGCGTGACCGAGCGGCGCATGTACGCCGCGACGCCCCCCTACGCCCTCATCGGCGCGGAGACGGAACGCAGGTCTTCGGGGACCGTGGACATCCGGCGGATCCGCGCCTCCTCCAAAGGGCTCACCTTCACGCGCACCCTCGACGGGCGGTCCGGCGTGCCGCGCACCCTCCCTCCCAGTCGGGAGACCTTGGCGTCCGTGCTCGCCACCTCTCCGCTCGACGTGCGCCAGCTCCACGCCGGGCAGCGCTGGAGCGCCACGTCGTTTTCGTGGGAGCGGGAGGCCGACGACACGTCCCTCGTCACGGTGCGCAGCTTGGAGCGCCGCCCCTGGGCGGGGCTCATGCTGGACGTAGCACGGCTGGACATGCGCTCGCTGGGGACGGGCCTCGTCTCCCACGCCGACGTGGTTGACGGGGGGCTCGCGCTGCGCGTCCAGGTGGGTCCCACGGTCACCCTGCGCATGGAGGACCGACGCGTGGCCCGCTCGCACGTCGTGGGCCTCGACGTGAGCCACAGCGGCGTGGCGGTGACCAAGGCGCTCGGTGATCCCCGGGCCAGGCGCGTCCTCGCGCTGCGGGTGTGGGGACCCGAGGGCTGGCGGCCTCCCCAGGACCATCGGCAGACGGTGCGCCCCGGCGCGGGCGGCGGGTGGGAGGTCACGTTGCGCGTGGGTTCGCCGGGCCCCGTGTCCGCGGAGGAGCGCGCCCAAGCCCTCCGCCCCGACCACGTCGCGGACAGCGACGCGCCGTCGATCATCGCCCAGGCCAGGGCGCTGCAAGGAGGCGCGGCCACAGCGCACACCGAGCGCCCGCACGGGGGGCTCATCGCCCGGGCGCGCCGGTTCGTCCACCGGCGCCTCGCCAAGCGCCTCGCCACGCACATCCCAGCCGCGTCCGCCGTGTTGGAGCGCGGCGTCGGCGACTGCACGGAGCACGCGTGGCTCCTCACGGCCCTGCTGCGGGCGGCGGGCATCCCGGCCCGGACCGTCTTCGGCGTGGCCTACACGGGCGACGAGGCGAAGGTCTTCGGGTACCACGCGTGGGTCGAGGCCGCCGTGGGAGCGCGGTGGGTGACCGTGGACCCCATGTGGGATGAGCAGCCCGTGGACGCGACCCACTTCAAGCTCGCGTCCACGCTGGAGGAGCTCGCTGGTGTCCTGGGCGGGCTCCGGCTCCAGGTCCTCCCCGACCCGCCCGGCGGACTCCGCCGCGATGGCCCACGCTGACCGCGCCCCCAGGGCGCGCGGGGGGCAACCTACATCTCGTCCATCGTGATCACGACCTTGCCGATGACGGCCCGGTCTTCGAGGACCCGCTGGGCCTCCGCGATGGCCTCCAGGGGGAAGGTCGCGTGGATGACGGGGCGCAGCGCGCCGCTGTCCAGGAGTCGCAGCAGGTGGTGGTACTCGGCCTTGGTGCCCATGGTCGAGCCCAGGATGGATTGGTTCTTGTAGAAGATGTGGCGGAGGTTGACGCGGACGTCCGCGCCGGTCGTGGCCCCACAGGTGACGAGCCGCCCCCCCCAGGCGAGGGCGCGCAGGGAGCCCTCGAACGTGGGACCGCCCACGTGCTCCACGATGACGTCCGCGCCGCGGCGGCCGGTGAGACGCTTGACGGCTCGGACGAAGTCCTCCTCCCGGTAGTTGATCGTCTCGTGCGCGCCGAGCTCGCGTGCCACGTCGAGCTTGGCCTCGGAGCCGGCCGTGGCGATGACCCGCGCCCCCAGGTGCCGCGCGATCTGTACGGCCGCCGTCCCCACGCCGCTGCCCGCGGCTTGGACCAGCACGGTCTCGCCCTCGCGCAGGGCGGCCCGGGCCACGAGCATGTGCCAGGCGGTGAGGGGCGTGAGGGAGGCAGCCGCGGCTTCCTGGAACGTGAGGCGCTCGGGCTTGGGGAAGATGTTCGCCCGCGGGACGCTGAGAAACTCCGCGAGCCCCCCCTGGCGGTGCTCCCCAAGGACCTCGAAATCCCGGCACAGGTTGTCGTGCCCGGAGACGCAGGCCTCGCAGTGCCCACAGCTCACCGTGGGCATCACCATGACCGCGGCGCCCACGGCCACGTCGTCCACACCAGGGCCCACCGCAGACACCTCGCCAGCGATGTCCGCTCCGGTCGTAGCGGGGAGGTGGAACGGGGCGCCTGGGAGGCCCTGGCGGATCCAGACGTCCAAGTGGTTGAGAGCGCACGCGCGCACGCGAACCTGAACCTCCCCGGGGCCCGGCGGAGGTGTGGGGACGTCCTCCAGCCTGAGCGCCTCCGGTCCCCCGTGTTCTCGGATTACGATCGCCTTCATGCGCTCACCCTCCCGCGCTCCGCCTGGGGTTTGGTTCGCCGCCACGCGCGAGCCCGAAAGGACGCCCCCAAGGGCGAAGCACCACGGGCCGCCAGGTCCGCCTCTCACGGAGCCTCGCCGCCTGTCAACCACCGCGTTCCCCTCGCGCGGGTGCGATGGAGGTTGGGAGGCCGAATCCACGCGGTTCCGATGCGGTTGCCCGCCGCGCAGGTGTAGCCTATTGTCTTGCCAAACCGACAAGCACCGGGGGTCGCCTTGGGTGACTCGCTGGGGCCAAGCCCAGGCAGGTGTTCATGCTGCGCCTTCGCGTCACGCTGACCTTCCTCGTCATCACGCTGCTAGGCGTCACCATCGCCTACATGTTCCTCGGCGCGCGCCAGACCTCCCTGCGCGAAGCGCTGCGGGAGGATGTGGAACAGAGCTACAACGCCTACGTCCAGGTCAAGCGCCTGCGCGATCTGGAGCTCCGTGACACCGCCGAGGCCGTGGGGCACTCCGACGTCGTGGTGTACCTGGCCGTGTTGGAGGAGTTCCGCCAGCAGATGCTGGAGATCGAAGGGCAGATCTACGCCAAGCACCGCGACAACGCCGAGGGGCGCCTCGCGGCCGTGCGCGGGATGACCTCCTTCCTCGATGAGTTCACGCGCGAGTTGGCCGACCGCATGGAGCGCCTCCGCGGGCGGGCGGCGTGGGCGGACACCACACGGGACGCCTTCGTCGCCAAGACCCGCCAGGAACTCATCCGGTGCCAGGCCCAGGCGGTGAGTCAGTGCTTCTTCCAGTTCACCTACTACCCGCTGATGGCCGCCGTGGACCACGTGGCCGCGACCAACGGCTCGGGCTTCAAGCCCGACATCGTCGTCGTCACCGACGATCGCTTCACGGGCATCGCCAACTACGGGCAACCCAAGTGGTCGGACAAGACGCGCTTCGGTGAGCAGTACCCCATCGTGCGGGCGGCCGCCAAGGGGACCATCGTGCGGGACATCGGCAAGTTCGAGGCTGGGACCACGGGGACCTACTTCCTCACCGCCGCCCCGCTCCTCGACGGCATGCACCACCTGCGCGGCGCGGTCCTCGTGGGCAAGGAGATCGACGACAAGCTCCTGGCCCAGGAGAAGCTCCTCCTGGGGCACGACGTGACCTACTTCGCCGGTCAGGACCCCATCCGCTCCACGCTCGACCCGCGCGCGAGCGCATCCGTCAAGCACGCGGCGCCGCCCCTCGTCCAAGGGAGCACCGAGAACAAGGTCGTGGAGTCGGGCGACATCATCGCCCACTTCATCCCCGTGAGCGGCAACTGGTCGAACCAGACCGTCCGCGTGGCCGTGAGCGCTGATCCGAGCAAGCGCCTCGCCGCGCTCTCGCACCTCAAGGTGTTCATTCCGCTCGTGGCCTTGGCCTTCTTCATCCTGGGGACCCTCGCGTTCATGTTCGTCCTGCGCGGCCACTTCATCCCCTACCAAGAGATCGACAGCGGGATTCACGAGATCATCAACGGCAACCACGACTACGAGTTCCCCTACGAGTACAAGGAGGGGATGTGGTCGTCGCTGGCGCAGAACCTGAACCTCATGGTGGGCACGCTCCTCAACCGTGAGATGTTGGACGAGGACGAGTTCGACGTGTGGGCCGATCGCGTCTTGCACCAGGGCGCGCCGGGAGGGGAGCCCTCGGACGAGCTGGAGATGTCCCAGGCCCGCGGCGAGATCGAGCGCGTGTCCGGGAAGGACGCGCTGGCGCGCGAGCCGGCGGACGCCTACTACCACCGGATCTACGACGAGTTCGCGAGCTACTGCGAGGATGCGGACCGGGAGACCATGCCTTACCAGCGGTTCGTGGAGAAGGTGGTGCGCCTGGAGCGCTCCCTGCGCGACCAGCACGGGGCGCCGTCCGTCCGCCTGCGGGTGCAGAAGACGGACAAAGGCCCCGTGCTGGTGCCCGTGCGCATCGACGCCCAGGACGAAACCGAAGGCTGAGCGTCCGCAGGTTCAGCGGGCCCGGAGCCAGACGATGGTGGCCCCGTCGCCCCCCTCGTGGCGCCGGCCCGGCCGCCACTGGCGCACGTACTCCGATCGGCGCACCACCGCGCGCGCTTCGTCGCGAATGGCGCCGCTGCCGTGCCCGTGGATGATCCACAGGACCTCCTGTTCGGCCATGAAGGCGCGATCCAGGGCGCGCTCGAGCTGGTCCTCCACCTCGTCTCGGCGGGCCCCTCGCAGGTCCAAGGTCGTGGCCTCCGTGCGGGGTGGTGGCACGTCCGGCAGGTCATCGCACCGCACCGGACGCTCACGCCGAGCCGGGGCCTGGACCGCTCGGCCACGGCGGCGGGGCGGGGTAGGGCGGGGGGGCTCTCCTCCCTCCAGACGCCCCAGATCCCGCGCCTTGAGGGTCAGCTTCAAGGCCCCCACGGCCACCACGGCCTGCCCTTTGCCGCGGATCTCGGTCACCTCTCCGGGCTGGCCGACGGTTCGCACCCAGACGGGCAGCCCAGGCTTGAGGTCCTTGGCGCTGAGGTCCCCGCCGTCGCGCGGGCCCTTGGCCGTGGGGCGACGCTCGCCCTCGGGGCGCCCATCCCCCTCCTGGGGTTTGGGTCGATGTTCGCGCTCCACCACCTCGATCTTCTCCTTGACGCTTCGCAGCGCCCGCCGCCGGCTCTCCAGCTCGTCGGCGCTTCGCACGCCGCGGAGATGCCGCACCTGTCCTCGCACCTGCTCCATGGCCTCGTCGATGGCGCCCAGGGCCTCCTTGGCGCGGGCACGGATCTCCTCGTCCGCCCGCCGCCGAAGCTCCTCCCGGGCGGCCGCGAGCCGGCGAGCCTCCTCGGCGGCCTCCGCACGGGCTCGCTCCGCCGCCTCCTGGGCCTGTCGGGCCGCGCGCTCGGCCGCCGCGACGCGGTCCAGCGCCTCGCTCAGCCCCCCGTGGGCGCCCGCCACCTCGCGCGCCCGCTGGACGAGCGCCGGGTCGAGCCCCAACCGGAGGGCCACCTCGAAGGGGGTCGAGGCCCCGGGACGTCCCTGGGTGAGCCGGAAGTTGGGGGCCAGCGTCTCGGGGTCCACGCCGACGCTGGCGTTTACGAACCTGGGGTCCTCGAAAGGGAGGGCCTTGAGCCGCTCGTAGTGGGTCGTCACCAACCCCCGTGCGCCCCGATCCGCCAGGGCCTCCAGCAGGGCGATGGCCAGGGCGGCGCCCTGCACGGGCTCGGTCCCCACCACGATCTCGTCCAGGAGCACGAGCGCCCCCTCGCGGGGCTCCACCTCCTCCACCTGGGCGAGCACGCGCTGGAGGGAGAGCAGGTGGCCGGAGAAGGTGGAGAGGTCGTGGGTGATGTCCTGGCTGTCGCCCACCAGCGCGAAGAGCGCCCGCACCGGGGCGATGACGCTGTCCGCCCGAGCCGGCACGGGGAGCCCCGCGTGGGCCATGAGGGTGCAGACGCCGAGCGTGCTCAGCGTGACCGTCTTGCCGCCGGTGTTGGGGCCCGTGACCACCAGGAAGGCGTGCTCGGGCTCCAGGGTGAGATCGTTGGGGACGACCTCCACGTCTCCGCGCAGCACGAGGTGGGGGTTCCGTGCTCCCAGGAGGCGCACCTCCCCGCCGTAGCGCCCTACGCGCGGGACGTGCCCGTCCACGCGCTCCGCAAACAGGGCGCGCGCGTTCAAGCCGTCCAGGCGGGCCAGAGCGTCCACGGCGTCGCGGATGGCGGGGGCCTCCTCCGCCACCCAGGCCGATCGCTCCAGAAGCACGGCGTGGCGGGCGGCCTCCACGGCGGCCTCCGCCACCTTGATCTGGTTGTTCGCGTCGACGAGGATCGCTGGCTCCAAGAAGACGGTCTGCCCGGTGTTGGACACACCGTGAATGATGCCAGGCAGTTGAGACTGCCTCGAGGCGACCACCGGGAGGACGTAACGGTCGTCGCGCAGGGTGTAGTAGTCGTCCTGAAGGACCTCCAGGATCTCGGGATCCTTGAGCATCCTCTCCAAACGCGCCTTGAGGGCCCGGTGCAGACCGTCCCGGCGCCGCCGGGCGGCGGTGAGCTGGGGGCTCGCGTCGTCTCGAATCCGTCCCCCTTCGTCGAACGTGGCCTCCAGCTCTGCGCCCAAGAGGTCGAGGTCGGGCAGGGCCGCCGCGAGCGCGCTCAGGGGGCTCGGCGCTCCATCCGCTTCGGGTTCCTCGGAGGGTTCGGCCCCCGGTGTCCCGCCGAGTGTCCCGCCGACCACCCGCGCACCGCCGCGCTCGGCGTGGTGGAGCAGGTGTCGCCGCACACGACTCGCCAAGCGCGCCACGTGCCCCACGGCCGCCAGCTCCTCGCCGTCGCCCACACCACCGCGGGCGCACCGGTCCGCCACCGGACGGACGTCCTCGAAGGGCCCGAGAGGCGGCGCCGCATCGCGAGCGCGGAGATCGAGGATGGCCGCCACCGCGGCGAGCTCGGCGCGGGCGCCAGCGGCATCCCGCAGCGGCAGGCCCAAGACGCGGGCACGCCCCAGATCGCTGGCGCAGCCCTCGGCGGCGGCCTCCAAGATCCGAGGCCAACCCAGACGCTCCAGCGTCTCCTGGCTCACCGTGGGCGGGCTGTCTTCTGCGTTCAGCATCTGCGTGGTTCCTCTCCGCGGGTCCGCGCCGCGGTCCCATCACATTGACGCTCCGGCGCCGGGGCGCGTGTCGGTCGCGGGAGCGTGCCGCCGACCCCACGGTGGGTCAACCTCCGACCCGTGTCCGGGACCATGCCGTGTACAGCGACGCTCCAGCGACCCGAGCTGATGTGCCGTCAGCGCCACGCGGGAAGCCATCTTCCCAGGTAAAGCGCCCTGCCCGCCTCAAACCTCAATGTCTGAGAATATAGATTATGGAAACTTTCCTGGCTGTCTCATCTTCCCGCTCCCTTCTCGCCGCCTTGGGTCGGCTGGGCCTCTTTCCCGCTTCACTGGAGCCCTCGCGCTGGCACCGTGGCCCGTCGGTGACGGGCTCGGGCTATGTCGTTCCAAGGACGGTGACACCGCGGCGCTCGGGGCTCCCCCAGATCCGCCACCTACTCTGGGATTCGGCTTTGGAGCCCGCGTGTGGGCGGCGTCGAGCTGCGCGGCCCCACAAGCGGCTGGCCGCTCGACGTGACGCAGTCACGCCTCCGCGCCCAGCCGCTTGCCTCCTTGCCCAAACGCGGCCTCCTGTGCCTCGGTCCGCAGAGCAGGTGGCGGATCTGGGGATCCCAGCGGCTCTTGCCGTCCCGGGGCGGTCCGGCTAGGCTGCGGCAAGTTTTCCTTTTCCGAGCGCAGGGATCGAGTCGGGTCTATGGCAATCCTCAGGTATCGACTGGATGACGGGCAGGAGGCGTCGGTGACCATCGACGCGCAGAGCCCCATCGTGAAGATCGGGCGCGCGGAGGAGTGCGCCATCCGCACGCGGAACAATACGGTCTCGCGGCGGCACTGCCAGGTGGTCTTCACGGGCTCCGGCTACAAGCTGTACGATCTGAACAGCTCCAACGGGACCTTCTTCAATCGGCAGCGCGTCTCCGAGCATCAGCTCTCCCCGGGCGATGTCTTCTTCTGCGGGAACTTCCGGCTCGAGTTCGACGACGAGCCGGAGATCATCGAACCCGAGCCCTTGGAGCTGGAGCCCGAGCCCCTGGAGCCCGAGCCCCTGGAGCTGGAGCCCGAACCGCTGGAGCTCGACGCGCTGGACCTCCAGCCGGAGGTCCTGGAACTCGAGCCAGAAGCGTTCGAGCCCGAACCGATCGAGTTGGGCGCAGAGGACTTGGACCTGGAGGTAGACGCGGGTCTGGCGGCAAGTCCCGGCGAGGACGCGGGTCCGGAGTGGAGCGAGGTCCCCTCCCCTCGCCGCGGTGAGCGAGTCCACACCTCCACGGCGGGGTATGAGGAAGCTGGGGCGGCCGGGCCCTTCGAGGCGAACGTCGATGTGGGCGACCTCCAGTCCGCCGGGGCGCCTCCCGCTGCTGACGCCCGCGTGTCCGAGCTCGAGGCCGCCCTTCGCCAGCGGGAGGAGGAGCTGGACCTGCTGAAGATCCAAGTGGAGTCGCTGAGCGAGTCCCTGGACGAGGCGGTCGCCGGGGAGGAGCGCGAGGGCGCGCTTCGGGCGGAGCTGGAGGAGAAGGTCCAAGCACTCCAGCGGGAGCTGGAGGAGGCCACCCAGGCGGCCAGCGAGGCGGCCTCGTCCGGCGCGGAACGCGAGGAGGAGCGCCAGGCGCTGGAAGCCGCCCGGGAGCGCGTGGAGGTCTTGGAGGAACGCCTCACGGACGCCGAGGACGCCCTGGACGAGGTCAGCGCCGAGCGCGCGCGGCTAGAGCAAGAGCTAGAGGCTCTCCGCAGCCAGGAGGGGTCGTCCGAGGAGCTCAGCAACCTCCAAGAGGACTACGATCTCCTCCAAGACGAGCTCGATGAGGTCAAGCGAGGCCTGGCCGAGGCCGAGGACGCACGGGAGGCCGCCCAGGCGGAGATCGCCCATGCGCAGGACCGCGTGGCCGAGCTCGAGGAGGCCCTCGCGGCGGCCCACCGCGATCTCGCCGAGGCCAAGGAGGCGTCGTCCTCGTCCCCCCCCGCGGAGGGGGCAGACGACGAGGAGTTCCAAGCCCTCAAGGACGAAAACGAGTCCCTCAAGGAGGCGCTGGCCGCGGCGCCGCAGCCCGGAGAGCTGGCGGAGCTCGAGCGCAAGGTGGCCGAGGTCGATGAGCAGCGGGTCGAGGCCATCAACCGCTTGGCCAAGCTCGAGGCCGAGGCGGGCGATCTGGGCGAGGTCCGTGCGCGACTCGGCGAGGTGGAGGCCGAGCGGGATCGGCTCCGCGCGGAGACGGAGGAGCTCAAGAGGCTCCTCGTGGACACGGTCCCCAGCACAGAGGCCGAGGAGCTGCGCCGCCAGATCGAGGACCACGAGCGCCAGGTAGCCCGCGCCGAGGCCGAGCTGGCGCGGGCGAGAGAGGGCGTGGAGGAGCAGGTCCAGGCGGCCCAGCGCCGCGTGGAGGCTGCCGAGGCCAAGGCCCAGGCCACGGAGGCGGCCCGGGAAGAGGTGGAAGACCGGGCTCGGCGCCTGGGCAAGGAGAACAAGGAGCTCCACGAGCGGCTCGCCGCCGTGGACGACACCATCGCCGCCAAGGACCGGGAGATCGCCGAGCGCGCGGCGCGCATCCAAGAGCTCGAGGCCGAGGTGGAGCGCCTCAAGGGCGAGGTGTCCGAGGCCAAGACGCTGGCCTTCGATCGGGGCAAGGAGGCCGCCCACGCCAAGGAGCAGGCCGAGCTGGCCGTGAGCGCGGTGGAGAAGGCTCGCGGTGAGCTGGAGGAGGCGCGGCGAGAGTTGGAGGAAGCCCAGGAGCAGCGTGAGGAGCTCCTGCGCGCCAACAAGGCCTACGTCCGCAAGGTCAACAAGCTCATGGCGCGCGTGGAGGCGCTGGAGGCGGGTGGACAGGAGGCGGACGCCGCGCGGCAGGCGGAGCTGGCCGAGGCCCGCGAGGCGGCCAAGACCCTGGAGGACGCCCTGGCGCAGGCCAAGGCGGACGCCGCCGAGGCCGCCCAGGCGCGCGACGAGCTGGCGCGCGCCCTGGAGGAGGAGCGCGCGCGCGCCCAGGCCCTCGCCGACGAGGTGCAGGCGGGGGCGTCCGCTTCGGCCGCAGCCCAGCAGGCGGCGAGCGAGGCGGCGAAGGAGTCTGTGCGCGCGCTGGAGGCCAAGCTCGCGGAGGCCCAGGCGCGCGCCGCGGAGCTCGAAGCCGAAAAGGACGAGCTGCTCGACGCCAACAAGTCGTACGTCCGCAAGGTCAACCGCCTGCGAGCCGACCTCGAGGAGGCCGAGGCCGCCAAGGCGCGGACCGCCGAGCTGGAACGCCAGCTCCAGGACCAGCGTGACGAGCTCGCCAAGGCCCGCGCCGAGGCGGAGGACCTGCGCGCCGCGGCGCAGGCCGGCCCCGGAGGAGACGGCGATGGGGCCTTCCGCCAGGAGGTGGAGCGGCTGTTCGAGGAGGTCAACGACATCGTCAGCGAGTGGCGCAACAACGTGGACCTCTGCGCCGATTTCTTCGCGGACCTCCAAGGGGGGGACGAGTCGGCGGCCGCCAGCCTGGAGGAGACCTTGGAGCTCTGTCAGGACGCGGCGGGGACGATCAAGGGGACGCTCAAGCAGTTCCGACGGCTCCTCCACTGAGACGCCTCGCCCGCCCGAGGGCGCCCGGCTCTTCTCGGGGGCGCGGCGGGGGGCCGGGTCTGTGCGGCGTAGGCGCGCTCGCTCCCGCCCCGATGGGCTGGACTCGACTGGACGCACGGGGGAGCGCGCTGGAAATCGCGCCCGCGGAAACGCCGGTTGACAGGGGGGGGAGCCCCCCCTACCCTGCCGCCCCCAGCGGGCAGTGCCGCGCGGCTCACCGCTGGACGCACAGGGGCCCGAGCCCCGACGGACACACAAGCTGGTCACGGTCGTAGCCGCTGGCTTGGCCCCGACCCACTAGGAAACGAGGAGACCGACATGCAGTGCACGATCGTCAAGCCCGGCGTGGAGTGCGGCTTTATGACCAAGCAGGGCTGTGGCTTTGGCGCCCCCAGCGAGACGTGCCACCCCATCATCGACAAGTGCGAGGGCTGTGGCTACGTGGAGGAGTACCCCAGCGGGAAGTACTGCAAGAAGTTCGCAGCCCCGGAGATGAAGTGGAGCCTGGGCATCTGCAACATGGCCACCCACGCGAAGATCGAAGAGAAGGTCGAGAAGAAGAAGGTGAACCCGCTCAAGGCCTCCAAGCGCGCCGCGGGTCGCTAGAGAGTTCCGTCCCAGCCCCTTCGCGCCGCGAGTCCTCCACGGATCCCGCACCGCGAAGGGGCTGCGGTGTGTGCGAGCCGCGACCCTTTGGCTCGTGGCTGCGCGCGGAGACGGGCTTACCCCCGACGCGGTCTGCCGGCTTCACCGCGGGGTGCGCACCGGGCCCCACCCGTAGACGTCGGGGAGCCAGTGCGCCCTGCCCTCCTCGTCGGCCTCCGCGGTGACGTACTCCAAGAAGATGGGGATGGGGCGCGCGAGCTGGACGGGGGTCTCGTGACCTCGGTAGAGCAGCACCTGCACCTGATCCCAACGCAGGCGGCTCCCTCCCTCGCGGAGCAGCAGCCGGGCTAGCTCCAGCGCTCGATCCACGCGCACGCAGCCGTGGCTCAGCGCCCGGCTGGCCCGGTTGAACAGCGCCTTGCGTGGCGTGTCGTGGAGATAGACCCCGTCGCCCCCCGCGAACACGAACTTCACGCGTCCCAGAGCGTTGTTGGGACCGGGGAGCATCACGGCTCGCTCGCGTCCATCCCCCGCCGCGTACAGGCGGTAGTCCTCGTCATAGAACGACGGATCCCGCGCCGCACGAACGTCCAGCTCCTCCTCCTTGATGCGCTGGGGAACGTGCCACGACGGGTTGAGCACGAGCTCGGTGATGGCGCTCGCGAGGACGGGCGTGCGGTTCACCGGCCCGAGCGCTCCGGTGTCGGGATCATACCCACGGCGGTTGGAGCCCACGATGACCCGGTGCTCCGCGATGACCTCCCCACCCCGGAAGACCCGCAGGCGGAAGCCCGGGATGTTGACCTGCACCCGCAGCGAGTAGGCCCGCGCCGGGTTCCTTCGGAGGTGGTGGAGCACCGCAGCGAGTTGGGCCGCGCGGGTCCCGGGAGACACTTCGAGGGCGCGGAGCGTCCCGGCGTCCAGCCTCCCCGTGGCCGCGCGCCCCGCTCTGCGCTGGAAGGCGGCCACGGCGCGCGCCGTGGCTTCATCGTAAGGGGGCCCGCGGCGTCCGCCGCCGGAGGCCGAGTCCCCACCCGTCGTCCCCGGGAGGAGCCCGTGGCGCGCCAGCAGCGCCCGCAGGGCCCGCACCTGAGGCGCGCGCCGGCCCCGCTTGAGGTGCAACAGCCGACGCCTGTCAGCCAGTCGCAGCTTCCTCAGGGGAGGAAGCCCCCGCGCCGCGGCGGCCAGGTCCCGATAGCGGCGCCAGAGCCTCGCGATGGGACGGTAGTCCGGATCGTCGGGTTCCAGCGCCCCGAGCGTGGCCGTGGGGGCCGCCAGGAGGGCCTCTCCGAACCGTCGACGAGCCACGGGGGTCTCCCCGGCGGTGGCGCCGCCGAGCTCGTCCCGGAGCTGCCGGGCCACGTACCAGGTCCAGGCCTCGAAGGCGAGGCGCGCGTCCCTCTCCTCCACGCCATCTGGGGCCCCGGGTGCACGGGACGCCCTCCCCTGCCCCGCACCGTGCGCCGCGACGCCCCGTGCGCGCTCCCTCGGCGGCGGCGCACCGGCGTCACCCGCACGCCGCGCGAGCCAGCGCTCTCGTGCCACCGCTGCACTCTCCAGGCCTCGGACGTCGCCGGCCTCGTCGTCCCGCAGGTGACGCGCTCGCGCCAGGATGGCGTCCGCGACCTCGGTGTCTCCCCCTGGCCCCACCAGCGGCCCCACCAAGAGCCAAGCGCGGACGTCCTCCTGCGCCGCGACGGGCAGAGGCGACACCGCGCGCTCCACCGCCGTGAGCCCCGCGAGGGGCGCGGGATGGGGAGCCTCGGAGCCTCGGGGAGCTTCGGGGCGCGTCGTGGGCGCGTCGGTGGGATGGGCGCTGGCTCCGGCGCGATCCCCGGCCACGGGAGACGCCTCACGAACCCAGCGCGGATACTCCAGCGCCCCCTGGCTCGTGGGGCAGCCGGTGAGGGGCAGGCCCCACCCAAGCCCCCAGAGGACCCAGCCCGCGACCCTGTACGCCACAGTGCACGAAGGCCTGTGTCTCGGCCTGCACACGGGAGGGCGTGGCGGCGTCAGCCCCGCCCCCCCGCTGGACTCCCGGCGCCCGGGTGGCGTCACGGGGTGGGTGGGGGCAGACACCGGACCCACGCCTCTCCCGCCGCGGTGACCGCCTCCCTCACAGGTCGTCCGGCGCGTCTCCCGGGGTGGGCTTCTTGGCCGGCTTGTCGTCGGGCTTCTTGTCCGGCTCGGGCGCTGGCGAGGTCTTGGCGCTCTTGACGAACTTCACCTTCTTCTTCGCCACGAGGATCCAGACCCTGTTCATGCGCTTGCGCTTGAAGTCCTTGCGGACGACCTCGAAGGTCACGGGTGCCAGGGACTCGTTGCTCGTCGCCGTGAGGGTGATGGTGACCGGGAGGTCCTCGAGCTCGATCCCCTTGATGAGCGCGCGCTTGCCGTTGCGCTCATACTCCACGGCGTCCCACTCCTGGTCCCCCACGCGGACCTTGGCGTAGTCGGTGTTCATGTTCACGTGGACCTCGCCGTAGACCGGCTGCTCCTCTTCCCAGGTGGGGGGCGCGGGGACCGCCTGGGTGGCCGAGGTCCGAGCCGGAGAGGCCCAGGCTGGGCTGGAGACGAGCCCTACGAGGAGGGCGCCAATGAGCTGGGTGCGCATGAGACTATTCCTCCGAAATAACAAGGGAAGTTGGCGAGCAAGATGATCCACCCGGGCGCGCCCGGTGTCAACCCGGTGGGGTCCGACCCCGATCCGCCACCTGCTCTGCGGACCGAGGCGCAGGAGGCCGCGTTTG
>CAYZID010000019.1:0-21211 GCA_964478315.1 uncultured Myxococcales bacterium
GCGGCGGGGGCCGGGTCGTGGGGGGGGGCAGCGGTCACGTGGTCCTCGGGGACCATGTCGGCGTCGAGCTCAAAGACGCCGGAGCGCCGACGCGACACCCACCGCTGGAGGTGCAAGGTCACGCGCTCGGCGACGGCCTCGTCCGCAGGGAGGGGGATGGTGACGCCCCGGGCGCGGTCCATGGGTCCGCGGCCCGAGGCCACGGACAGCTCCACGCGCGGCAGGATCTCACGCGAGCGCTCCATGCGCTTGAAATCGCGGAGATCCCAAGCGCGCGGGAGGCCAAACTGGCGGACGTTGAGGGTGGGGCCGTCCAGGGCGACGAGGGTCGGGAAGAAGAAGATGGCGCCGGTGGCGGTGAGGCCGGCGAAGACGACGAGGGGCCAGAGGAGCGTCTCGAAGGCTAGCCAGGCCCACGTCGTCGCGCCTACCAGGAGGGCAGTGAACAGCAGCGCGCGAATGGGGTGGCGCCGGGCCGGCCAGATGCGATAGCGGATCGACCCGTGGGCCGTCCGGGGGCTGACGTCGCCTTCCAGGTTGGATTCCGCTGCGTCCACGGCGGCGATGCTACCAGAGTTCCGGCCCCAACGGGGGCCTCCTACCAGTCCGAGTCGGCGTTGCGCGACTTGGACGTTCGGAACAGCTTGCCGGCGCTGCGGCACTCCTGCTCGGCGGCAAACTCGATGTCATCGGGGCCGATGGGGGTCCCCGCCGCGGCGGCGCGGTAGGCGGCGCGGACGATGGCGTTCTTGATGAACCCCCCGGAGATCTCATAGGCCTCGCCCAAGAACTCGAAGTCGATGTCGTCGTCGACCGGGCACTCCTTGGGGATGTGGAGCTTCCAGATCTTGGCGCGCGCCTCCTCCTTGGGGAAGGGGAAGTCGATCTTGAACTGGATGCGGCGCGAGAAGGCGTCGTCGATGTTCTTGTCCAGGTTGGTCGTGAGGATGGTCACGCCCTCGAAGCGCTCGATCTCTTGGAGGAGGAGGTTCACCTCCATGTTCGAGAAGCGGTCGATGGCGTTCTCGACGTTCACGCGCTTGGTGAACAGGGCGTCCGCCTCGTCGAACAGCAGCATGGAGTGATTGGCGCGCGCCGTCTGGAAGATGCGGGAGATGTTCTTCTCGGTCTCACCGATGTACTTGGAGACGACCCGGGGGATGGAGATCTGATAGAGGCGCATCCCCAAGGTGTGGGCGATGATCTCCGCCGCCAGCGTCTTGCCCGTCCCGGGCTCGCCCTTGAAGAGCGCCGTGATGCCCTTGCCGGTGACGAGCCGTCGCCCGAAGCCCCACTTGCTCATGACGAAGACCCGGTGCTGACAAGCGTCGAGGAGCTCGTGGAGGAGGGCCTTCTCCTTGTCGGGCAGGATGAGGTCGTCCAGCGTCAGGGTCACCTTGGACTTGACCGAGTACTCCTCCATGTCGGCCCGGAGCTGCGCCTGGGCCGCAGCGTGGAGGCGCTCCAGGGTGATCATCGCCCCGTCGTCCTCGTGGGCCTGGACCTCGGTGGCGGCGAGCACGCAGGCGTTGCGGATCTGCCCGCCGTTGACCTCGTAGCGCGTGGCGAGGTCGTCCAGGTCCAGCTCGGGATCCACGGGCACGTCCTGGGGCAAGTGCTGCTTCCACATCTGGAGCCGCAGGTCCACCTCGGGCATCTCGGTCTTGAGCTGCCAGGTCACGTGCCGCTCCACGCTGGGGTCCAGGTCGTCCGGGGCGCTGGTGGTGAGGATGGTGAGCCCGCCGAAGCGGTCCATCTGGTCGAACAGCGCCGGCAAGCGCTGGTTGTTCTTCCCGCAGATGGCCTCGCAGCGGTCCAATAGGACCACGGCACCCTGGACCGAAGCCTCGCCAAAGAGCGCGTCCACGAGGTCCTGGAAGCTCCCCGAGGCGGAGGCCAGACGCGCGGCGTCCACGGAGATGAGCGCCCGCCCGAGCTCCCCGGCCACGGCGCGAGCGGCCAGCGTCTTGCCCGTGCCAGAGGGCCCCACGAAGGCGATGGTGAGCCCCCCACCGGCGGGGAAGGGGGCGCCAGGCCCCACCACGTCCGGAGCCGCCCGAAAGTGGCGGATGATGTCCTGGAGGTCGCGCCGCTCGTGGGCCGGCATGGCGACGTCGGACAGGCGCTCGGAGGGATCCCCGAGCTCGGCGAAGGGCCGGAGGCTGGCGTCGAGCGTGCGGCGGCCGAGCACGTAGTCCGAGAGCCGCTCGGGGGGCCGCAGCTCCTGGGCGAGCAGCCCTGAGCCCTTGGACTCCTTGGGGGGCGCCATGACGAGCAGCCGGTGGCGCATGAGGGGCGCCGAGTCCGCGAAGTAGCGCCGCGCCTTGAGCTGCTCCACGCGCTCGTCGAACAGGATGCCCAGGGCCAGGTCCACGTCCACGAAGTCGTACAGGATGTTGTTGTTGCACCGGGCGATGCGCTGGCGGAAGCCCAGATCGAGCTGAGGCATGAGGGCGAGCGCCAAGATGTCCGCCTCGTTCTGGTCCAGCGAGTACGTCTCCAGGAGGAGATCGAAGGGGAAGCGGAAGCCGCGCTCCCGAGCGTGGGCGCGGTGCTCTCGGAGAGCGCTGTCCAAGAAGGCGAGATCGGCGACGAGGCGCTCCTCGTCGGGCGGGTCGTCTGGATCATGGAACCCGTGCCGCACGGCGGCGTGGAAGTCCACGATCCGCTCCCAGCGCCGGATGAGCACGTCGAGAAAGGCGGCGTTCGCCGTGACGAAGGCCTCGTCGTTCCAACTGGTCACACCACCCCCGCTCACGCCCCGCTCCTCGTCGTCGAGTCCTCGTCGCCCTCCGCCCCGCGCAAAGCGCAGCGCGACCTGTGCGCCGCGACCCGCGCCAGCGAGGGTCGCCGCGACTGTCCCCGACGGCGCCCACCCCTGTCAAACCCGCCGCTGGGGACCCCTTGCGCCGCGGCCAACGGGGCGCGAGGATTCGCCCGGGCGATGGAGCGGGAGGGGGCACGTGGCGGCGAGCGAAGACCGAAGCTTCTGGAAGGTCTTGGGCCCGGGGCTGCTCTACGCCGGAGCCGCGGTGGGGGTGAGCCACCTGGTGCAGTCCACGCGCGCGGGGGCCGTCTACGGCGTGTCGCTGCTCGGCGTCGTCATCCTGTCCAACGTCCTCAAGTACCCGGCCTTCGCCTTCGGGCCCCGGTACGCGGCGGCCACGGGCACGAGCTTGGTGGAGGGCTACCGCCGGCGGGGCCGCTGGGCGCTCGTGGTCTTCGGCCTGTTCACGCTGGGCACGATGTTCTTCGTCCAGGCGGCCGTGACCCTGGTCACGGCGGGGCTCGCCAAGCAGGTCCTGGGCATCGACGCCGGGCCCCAGGCGGGGCCGCTGGTGACCTGGCTCGCCTCCCCCGTGGGGATCTCGGCGGGCCTCCTCGTCGCGGCCCTCCTCGTGACCGCCGTGGGGGGCTTCCGCTGGCTGGACCGCATCATCAAGGTCATCTTCGCGGTGCTCACGGTGGCCACGGTGGCGGCCACGATCCTGGTCCTCCCGCGCGTTCCCTGGGCGGGCCCGTGGGTGCCGGACGTCTCCACGTGGGACCTCAAGACCGTGGCCTTCCTGGCGGCGCTCGTGGGCTGGATGCCGTCGCCCATCGACATCTCCGTGTGGCACTCGCTGTGGACGCTCGCCCGCCGTCGAGACACGGGCCACGCGCCCTCGCTCCGAGAGGCCGACCTAGACTTCAACATCGGCTACCTGGCCACGGCCTTCCTCGCCCTCTGCTTCGTGCTGCTGGGCGCCGGCGTCATGCACGGCGAGGGCGTCCAGCCCGCCAACAGCGCCGCCGGCTTCGCCGCTCAGGTCATCGCGCTGTACACCGAGACGCTGGGCGCCTGGGCCGGCCCCATCCTGGGCGTGGCCGCCTTCGGGGTCATGGTCTCCACGACCCTCACCGTGGTGGACGGTTTCCCCCGCGCCCTCACGGCCCTGGGCCACGTGTGGCGCCAGCCCGAGCGCGCCGACGACGCCGGCCGGCCCCAGGACCTGGCCGCGCGCCGGGCCTACTGGGTGTGGATCGTCGTCCTGGCCGTGGGGAGCGTCGTGGTCCTCCAGTTCCTCCTGTCCAGCCTCAAGACCTTCGTGGACCTCGCCACGACGCTGTCCTTCCTCACCGGCCCGCTGCTCGCCATCCTCAACCATCGCTCGGTCACCGGCCCCGAGGTCCCCGAGGAGGCGCGCCCCAGCCGGACCATGCGGATCTACAGCGTGGTCGCCATCGTCTTCCTGTGGCTCATCGCCCTGGGCTGGGTCGCGGTCCTCGTCTGGCCTCGCTGACGCCCTGACGCCACGAGGTGCTGGCGCGTTCGAGCCAACACACAGGGGGTGCGCGTGACCCCACGCGCGAAAGGACGCATACTGTCCTCCACGCTCACTCGTTTCGTGGGCGCCCTCGCCCCGCGGCGCTCACGACGCACAGAGGAGGTCCCTCATGCGCTCGCGTTCCCTCGCCGTCTCCGTCGCGGCCGCGGCCGCCTTGTCGTTCGCGGGCTGCGTGGACAGCGAGCGGCCCACGGCATCCGCCGCGGACGCCAACAGGGACGCCAGCCCAGAGCTCGATACCGGCCCGGACCTCGACCCCGGGCCGGAACTCGACACCGGCGCGTGCCCCCCGCTGACCTGCTCCGGTAGCCGAGTCCCGACGGACTCCGACGGCGATGGCTGTCCCGACGCCTGCGAGGGCCAAGCGTGCGAAGGGGACTGCGACTGCCCCCAACCCTCCCCCGAGGAGTCGTCCGAGGTCTGCCCCGCCGAGGGGTGGTTGGGCTATGGCCTCTACAGCGCGTGCATCGGCGGCACCTGCGAGTGGGCCTGCGGCGCCATCCCCACCCCCGTGATCCACTGCGGGGCGAGCGGGACATGCTCCGGCTCTCCCGAGTGCGCGCCCTGGGAGGTCCCCCTCCTCAACCCCACCACCAAGTGCGTCGAGCGCTGCGACACGCGCTGCGACCTGGACTGCGACTGCTACGCGGCCCTGGGGACGCCCGACGACACGTGCGACGGCGCCAAGAAGTCGGTATGGCGGTGTTCGGACGACCACGTGTGCGTCCCCGACTGTGACGGCGCCCTCACGCAGACCTTCCCCGACTGCCATGACAACCACGCGCAAGACTGCGACACCTCCGGGGAGTGTGGCGATGGGGTGCTGGACTTCCGCAACTACTGCGCCCACCCGCCCGGACTGTGCGGCGCGGACAAGGGAACATGCACGAAGGTGACCACGACGGAGGAAGACTGTTCGGGCGTCAAGAAGGACCCCGTGTGTGGCTGTGACGACAAGATCTACGACAACACGTGCCTAGCCAGGGCGGCGAAGGTGTCCGTCCTGGGCCCCGCGAGCATGTGCCCCATGCCCTTGCGCTGACGGTCGCCCCTGCCGCACCTCTTCTTCCCCGATGACGGGCAGTAGCTCGCCGCCTCATTCTCCTCGGCCCGCGCAGCGTGTGGACACCCGTCGCCGGGGCTGCCAAGATGGTTGCCATGAGCACACAAGCGCCCCCCCACAACCTCTACGGGGCCTCGGCCCTGGAGCTGCGCGCCCTGTTGGACGCGGGAGAGGTCTCCTCCGTGGAGGTGACCGAGGCCCTCATCGCCCGGCGAGAGGCCGTGGACGGTCGCCTCAACGCCCTCATCCATCGCTTCGATGAGGCGGCCCTCCAGGCGGCCCGAGAGGCCGACGAGCGCCGCGCCCGGGGACAGGCCCGGGGCCCCCTGGACGGCCTCCCGGTGACGCTCAAGGAGTCCATCGCCACGCCCGGGACGCCCGTCACGCTGGGCGTCCCGCACAAGCTGGGAGACCCCTCCCAGGCCGAGGCCGTCATCGCCCGCCTGGTCCGCGAAGCGGGCATGGTCGTGCTCGGCAAGACGAACGTGCCCGAGCTGCTGCTGTTCCACGAGACCGACAACGAGATCTGGGGGCGCACGGTGAACCCCTGGGCCCCAGACCGCGCTCCGGGCGGCTCCAGCGGCGGAGAGGCGGCCGCCCTGGCCGCGGGCCTCACGCCGCTGGGCGTGGGCACGGACATCGGCGGCTCCATCCGCGTCCCGGCGGCCTTCTCGGGCGTCACGGGGCTCAAGCCCACGGTGGACCGCTGGTCCAACGCGCACTCCCACACGGCGCTAGCCGGCCAAGAGGTCGTCCGCGGTCAGTGCGGCCCCATGGCCCGCCGCGCCGCGGACGTCGCCTGGTTCTTCCGCGCGCTGGACAGCCCGAGACACAGCCCCCTGGACCCCGCCGTGCCACCCGTCGTGACGCCCGACCCCGCAGCCGTGGACCTCCGCGGCCTCACGGTGGGCTTCTACACGGACGACGGCTACCTCGCGCCTGCCCAGAGCATCCAGCGCGCCGTCCGCGAGGCCGCCGACGCCCTCGCGGAGCGCGGCGCCACCGTGGTCCCCTTCGCGCCCCCGCGCCAGCCCGAGCTGCTCGACCTGTACTTCGCCGCGCTGTCCAGCGACGGGGGCGCCACGGCCCGCGAGCACCTCCAGGGGCGGCCGCCCGTCGCCCAGCTCAAGCCCCTGTTCGCGACGGCGCGCCTGCCCACCGCGGCCCGCCGCGCCGCGGCCACCGTCATGGGGCTCCGGGGCGAGCGCCGCGTCCAGCGCCTCCTGCGCGCCCTGGGCGCCAAGCCCGTGGAGCGCTACTGGCAGCTCACCAGCGCGCGCACGGCCCTGCGCCTCGACGTCTTCGACGCCTGGGCCCAGGCGGGCGTGGACCTGGTCGTGTGCCCGGCGCACGCGACGCCCGCCCTCAAGCACGGGCAGGCCGCCGAGTTCAGCGTGGGCGCGTCCTACTCCATGCGCTACAACCTGCTGAACTTCCCCGCGGGCGTGGTCCCCGTCACCCGCGCGCGCCCGGACGAGGAGGACACGCGCGAGGTCCGCGACCGCATCGACCGCACCGCCGCCGAGGTGGAGCGGGGCAGCGCCGGCCTCCCCGTGGGCGTGCAGGTCGTCGCGCGCCCCTACGCCGAGCACCTCGTGCTGGCGGCGATGATGGCCATCGAGGCCGAGGTCCGCGGCGACGACGCCTTCCCACACACGCCCACGATGTTCGCCTGAGCCCCAGGCTGTTGGCGGGGGCGAAGGCCGCTGCGGGCCACGCGGCGGGGCGCTCGACCCGGGCGGCTGCCAAAAAAAACGGGCCCCGGACGCTGCGCTGCCGCGGCGCCTCAGGTCCCGTCTCGACGCTCGCCCGAGGGTTATAGGTCGCGCAGGCGATCCACCAGGGCGCTCTTGAGCTCCTCGTCCACGCCCGCGGACGCGGTCTGCGGGCGCATGCGCGCCACGGCCTCCGCCTCCATGAGCGCGAGCTTGGCGACGACCTCGGGGCTCCCACCGCGGTGGAAGTCGAGGCGCGCACCCAGGGGCTCCGGGATCCCATAGCGCAGGCGGAGCACGAGCTCCTCCTCGCGGGTGAGGTCGGCCTTGCGGATGGCCTTTTGAAGCTCGCGCCGCGTGGTCACACGCGTCGTGGTGCTTTCCCGGTAGTCGGTCACAGGTTCCTCCATGCTGGGGTTCGGTCCTCCCCGAACCAGCGACCCCAGGCTAAGGCCCCCCCGCGTCCGCGTCCAAAAAACAGGCTACTTCTCCGCCCCCACGCCGCGGAGGTCGTACTTCTTCAGCAGGTATTCCAAGCTCTTACGATGCAGCCCGCCCCGCCTCGCCGCTTCGGACACGTTGCCCCCCGTCTCCTCCAGGAGGCGCCCCCAGTAGCGTCGCTCGAAGGCGTCCACCAGCGCCCCCTTGGCGTCTTTGAAGGGCCGGTCGAGGTCCACGCGCAGCAGGGCCTCGTGCTCGCCTCCTGCCTCCACCTGGGCCCCAGGGCGTCGCTCGGTGCCCAGGTGGCGGGTCTCAAGACGGCCCTGGTCGCTCAGGAGCACCGCGCGCTCCACGTAGTTGCGGAGCTCTCGGATGTTCCCCGGCCAGGGGTGGGCCTGGAGGCGCTGCATGGTCTCGAAGCCCACCTCCATGCCCTGGGCTCCGGCCAGGGTGAGGAAGTGGTTCACCAGCAGCGGGATGTCCTCGGGTCGCTGGCGCAAGGGGGGCATACGGACCTTGACGACCGCGAGGCGATAGTAGAGGTCCTCGCGAAAGCTCCCCTCGGCCACGGCGTCCGACAAGCGGCGGTTGGTGGCGGCGACGACCCGGACGTCGCTCTTGCGTGTGCGGTCCGCCCCCACGGGCCGGTAGGAACCGGACTCCAGGGCGCGCAGGAGCTTGGGCTGGAGGTCCACGGGGAGCTCACCCACCTCGTCCAGAAAGAGGGTCGAGCCGTCGGCCTCGGCGAAGACCCCCGCCCGGGCGCCGGCCGCACCGGTGAAGGCCCCTCGGACGTGCCCAAAGAGCTCGCTCTCGATGAGCTCCGGTGCCACGGCGGAGCAGTCGAAGACCACGAGCTCCCGGTCGCGCCGGGGCGAGTGCGCGTGGATGGCCTCGGCGGCGAGCTCCTTGCCCGTGCCGCTCTCCCCCTCCACCAAGACCGTGGCCTTGGCCGGCGCCACCCGCCCCAGGAGGGCGAAGACCTGGCGCATGAGGGTGCTCTGGCCCAGGAGGTTGCCGAAGCGGTCGGCGCGGGCGAGCTCCACCTCCACCGCCTGGTCCGCGCGCTCGAAGACGCGCTCCTCGGTCCCGAAGCGCACGCGGGCGCCCTCGGGCACCAGGGCCTCGAAGATGCGCACGCCCTGGACGAAGGTCCCGTTCTTGCTGCCCAGGTCGCGGAGCCTCCACCCATCTGGCGTGAACGTCAGGCGGGCGTGCGCGCGCGACGCGGTGGGGTTGTCCAGCACGAGATCGTTGTCCGGGGCGGCGCCGATGTGGATGACCGGCCGGTCGAACGACGGCCCCTCGCCGCCGACACCTCGGAGCCGGACCTTTTGAAACCGCAGCGCCTCGGTGCCTCCCGGCACCACGACCGTGTCCGTGGAACTCATGCCCCCACCTTACTCCAGCGGGCTACGACTTCCAGAGGACTCCACCGCCCCGCCGAGGGACAGCGCGAGGCTTCCAGTGACAGGCGGCGCGGCCCGCGGTAGCGTCGAGGTGCACCGGGGGGCACCGCCGCCCCGCGGCCGATCAGAAGCGCCCGGGAGGGCAACCAACTCGCCGTGACCCGCCTCGCTTTCCGCACCGCGCAGCACGTCGCGGACCTGCTCGTCCTCTCCGCCGCCCTGGCGCTGGCCTTCCTCCTGCGCTTCGACTTCGACCTCCCCCAGCAGATGCTCAAGCGCCTGCTGTTCTTGTGGCCCTACGTCGTGGTCCTGGAGTGGATCGTGCTCACGGCCGCGGGCGTTCCCAAGTTCGCCTGGCGTTACATCGGCTTGCGGGAGACGAGCCGCATCCTCACGAGCACGGCCATCGCCGCGGCGGTCCTCCTGGTCGTCCGCCTCCTCGCGGGGCTGTGGGTCGTGGAGGCGCGCTGGCTCCAGTACGGCCTCCTCCCCGTGGGCGTCATCGCGGCCAACTTCGGGCTGGCGTTCTTGGGGATCACGGGCATCCGCGCCGTGCGACGCCTGGCCTTCGAGCGGGCGCAGCGCAAGCGGCGGGGGCCGGCCGAGGCGCAGATCCCCACGCTCCTCATCGGCGCGGGCCGCGCGGGGCTCCAGGTAGCCAAGGAGCTGGTGAGTCGCCCGGACCTGGGCATCCGCGCCGTGGGGTTCGTGGACGACGACCCCAACAAGCGCGGCTCCATGCTCCACGGCATCCCCGTGCTGGGGCGCTCCCAAGACCTCCCGGCCCTGGTCCAAGAGCACGGCGCCAAGCAGGCCGTCATCACCATCGCGAGCGCCTCGGGGGCCACGATCCGCGACCTGGTGAAGCAGTGCGAGGCGGCCGGCATCACCGCGAAGATCATCCCCGCCATCCACGAGATCCTCGACGGGCGGGTGAACCTCTCCCGCATCCGCGAGGTGCGCATCGAGGACCTCTTGGGCCGCGAGGCGGTCCACCTGGAGACGGACCGGGTGGCCGCCGCCGTCCAGGACCAGGTGGTGCTGGTCACGGGCGCGGGCGGCTCCATCGGCTCGGAGCTCTGCCGCCAGCTCGCACTCCACCGCCCGCGCGAGATCGTCCTCGTGGAGCGCTCGGAGCCGGCGCTCTTTCAGATCTTCCACGAGCTGCGCCAGGACGCCCCGGTGCGCCCCGTGCTGTGCGACGTCTCGGACCCCGCCCGGGTCGAGGCCGTCTTCGCTCAGTATCGGCCCCGCATGGTCTTCCACGCGGCCGCTCACAAGCACGTCCCCCTCATGGAGTGGAACCCCGGCGAGGCCATCAAGAACAACGTCTTCGGCACGCGCACGGTGGCCGAGGCGGCCGCCCGTCACGGCGTGGAGACCTTCGTCATGGTCTCCACGGACAAGGCGGTGAACCCCACGTCCATCATGGGCGCCACGAAGCGCGCCGCCGAGCTCACCATCCAGGCCATCGGCGCCCGCAGCGAGACGCGCTTCGTGGCCGTGCGCTTCGGCAACGTCTTGGGCTCCACGGGATCGGTGATCCCCATCTTCAAGGCGCAGATCGACCGAGGCGGCCCGGTGACCGTCACCCACCCGGCCATGAAGCGCTACTTCATGACCATCCCCGAGGCCAGCCAGCTCGTGATCCAGGCAGGGGTCATGGGCGAAGGCGGCGAGATCTTCGTCTTGGACATGGGCGAGCCCGTGCGCATCCTCGACCTGGCCCGCGACCTCATCCGCCTCAGCGGGCTGGAGCCCGACCGCGACATCCCCATCGAGTTCACGGGTGTCCGCCCGGGCGAGAAGCTCTTCGAGGAGTTCGCCTTCGACGCCGAGCGCATGGACAAGACGCGCCACCCCAAGATCTACGTGGGGCGCATCACCCCTCCGAGCGCCGCCCAGGTCGAGGCCGCCCTGGAGCGCCTGCGGGTGGTCGCCGACGCGAACCCCGACCGCGCGGCGGCCGAGGCGGCCCTGCGCCTGCTGGTCCCGGAGATGCAACGGGACGCCCACGACACGCCCCTTCCTGGCGCCGACGCGGCGGGGCCCCAGCCGACCCCACTGGCCGCCGGATAGAGCCCCACGCTAGCGCGGACGCGGACGCGGTCCGACCGCTCAGCAGCCGCTCGCGTCCTGACACGTGCCGACGTTCATGACGCTCCCGTCCGCGCCCGCCTGGCCGGCGTCGCCTCCCTGGACGGCGCCGCCCGCCCCGCCGGGGCCACCCGCGCCGCCGTTGAAGACGTTGTCCTGCTCGTCCACCGTGGCGCCCAGGGTGAAGACGCCGGCGCTCACGCCGCCCGCCCCACCGCCGCCGCCGCCGCTGGCACCGCCCGCGCCGCCGTCCCCGCCCGCGCCGCCGCTGAAGCCGCCGTTGCCGGGGCCCGCCGCGCCGCCCGCGCCTCCGGGCTGGCCCCAGCCGCCCGCGCCACCTGCGCCGCCCGCGCCGCCCGCGCCCAAGACGAACATGCAGTCGTGGACGGTCACCGAGCCGCCCACGGCGAACACCCCGAAGCTACCGCCGCCGCCCTTGCCACCGCTTCCACCGGTCACGGACGGGCAGCCGCCCGCGCCGCCACCGCCACCGCCCGAGCCATAGCTGTCCGCGCCGAGCGCGTCGTTGTCGCAACCGCCGCCGCCGCCGCCACCACCGCCGCCCGTACCCGGCTGGCCGGGCATCCCGGCGAGGCCGTCCGCGGCGAACCAGAGGCCGCCCTCCAGCGCCCCACCCGCCGGCCCGCCAGCACCGCCAGCGCCGTCCGCACCGTCCGCGCCGTCCGCGCCCGCACCACCCGCCGTGCACGCGTCTCCCGCGGTGCCCCCGGCCGCGCCGCCCGCCGAAGCGATGCCCTCGGCGCCGGGCTGGGCCTGGCATCCGCCATTGGGCACACAGATGTAGATGTTGGCGAGCCACACGCACAGCCCATCGGCCACGCCGCCGGCACCCGCGCCACCCCCCGAGGTCCCGGCGCAGGCTCCGGTGGCCCCCAGGCCCCCCTCACCGCTGGTGTCCATGTCGCACTCCTCGGGCGCGCTCAGGAGCCCGCCGGGCCCCCCCGCATCGCCGGCGGGCGCCGCGGCCTGGGCGGCGTCGATGCCGTCCGTGCCCGGGGCGCCGCTCATGCCGTCGCCCTGGAGGATGGTCACGCGCTCCAGGGTGAGCGACGCGTCCTTGGCCCACACGCCGTAGCTGCTCAGCCCGCGCCCGTCCGCGGCGCGCTGGGTGGCGTCCGGCGCCTCCACGACGAGATCCATGAGAGACGCGCCCACGGTGTCCGCCCGCACGGTCACGAAGGCGTTGTCCGTGAGGTCCAGCCCGCCGTGGAGGACGACCTTGTGCGAGGCGAGGTTGCGATCGCCGCGGACCCAGACCTCGTCGAAGCCGCCGACGAGGTGCACGCCCTCGGCCAGGATGACCTGCTCGTAGTAGGTCCCGGCCTGGATGTTCACCCAGGGCTGCCCCAGGGCGCTCGCCCGCTCGATGGCGTGGTTGATGGTGGCGCAGGGAGCCTCGCGCGTACAGGCGTCGTTGTCCTGCCCCGTGATGGCTACGAAGACGCCGGCCGCCGCCACGCCGTCCACGCCATCGCAGTCCGAGTCCTCGAAGGTCGCGTCGGGCTTGTCGGGCAGCCCATAGCCCGCGACGGAGGAGTAGTCGTCCTGCCACCCGCCGGTCCCAGCGCAGACCTGCACCGTACCGGCGCAGGCCCCCTGCTGGTTGGTGTTGGGCGGCGGTGTGAGGTCCTCGTCCGTGAGCCCGTCACAGTCGTTGTCCAGCCCGTCGCAGCTCACCTCCTCGACCTCGTAGTCGGGCGAGTCCACCTGGCAGACCCAGGTCCCCTTGTCGCAGACAGCGCCCCCGGCGCCTCCGGCGCAGACCCCCACGGTGGCGCAGCCGAGGTCCGCCACGATGGTGGGGTCGGTCGCCGTCATCCCGTCGGTCTGGCCGTCGCAGTCGTTGTCCAGGTTGTCGCACAGGGTCTCGGTGGGTTCGTAGGTCTCGCCCTCGGTGTGACAGACCCAGCCCCCGTCCACGCAGGCCGCGCTGGTGGCCCCGGCCAACCCGCAGACGCCGTCGATGGAGCAGCCCGCCTGACCGAGCTGCATGGGGTCGGTCACGGTGAGGTCGTCGTCGGCGACGCCGTCGCAGTCGTTGTCCAGGCCGTCGCACTGCTCGGGCTGCGCCTGGGCGAAGGTGGAGCACACCAGCGAAGTCCCGTCGGGCGCACACATCACGGTCCCCCCGGCGCACGGCCCCAAACCACAGGACTCCCCGAGGCCGCGCTCGGCCGACCCGTCGGCCTCCTGGTAGAGCGCCGTGCCCCCGGGCTGGAAGTCCTCGTCCGTGAGCCCGTCGCAGTCGTCGTCCTTGCCGTTGCACCGCTCGGGCGCGCCCGGGAAGATGGAGGCGTCGGTGTCATCGCAGTCGTCGCACATGGTGGACAGGTCGCCGTCCTCGTCGGTGAGGAGGCCCTCGTCGGTCTCGCCGTCGCAGTCGTTGTCCACGTCGTCGCAGACCTCTTGGATGGGCGTGGGGGCGTCGCAGGCCGTGAGCCCCTCCGCCGTGCACACGCGCCGCCCGGCGCACACGCCGTCGGCACTGGAGACGTGGCAGGTCGTGCTCGCACCCGTCTCGATGGCGCGCGGCGAGCACTCGCAGGCGCCGCTGTCCGGCACGCAGACGTTGACCGTCTCGCCCCCGGAGAGCGTGCGCTCCACGCACGACGCGCCGGCGGGGCATCCCCCGGTCGCCGGGTTACAGCGCGTCGCGCAGAAGGTGCCCGCCTCCTCGGCGCCGTCCTCCAGGGGCAGGCACGCGTTGGCGCTGCCGCTCGTGAGCGGGTTGGCGCACTCGCTGTCGCCGTCGCAGGGCTGACAGTAGGTGAGGTGGTCGTAGAGGCACAGGTAGGTGGCGTCGCTCCCGCCGCTCAGCAGCTTGCAGGAGTACCCCGCGGGGCAGTCCTCCACGCAGCTCTTGGTGCACACGAGCCCCTGGGGCCCCTCCACGCACCAGCCCGAGTTGCAGTCCTCGTTCTGCTCGCAGGGCGCGCCCATGCAGCCCTCGCAGGGCTCCGTGTCGACCCCGATGGTGTCCGGCGGTCCGCTGTCCGGCGCGCCGGTGTCCGGGGCGAGGCCCGTGTCCGTCCCCACGTCCACGACGAGGAGATCGGCCCCGATCCCGGCGTCCGTCCCGCCAGCCGCCGCGCCGCCGTCCCCACAAGCTCCCAGAGGTCCCGCCCCCAGCGCCATCATCCCCACAAACAGGGCCGTGATAGACCCCGCGCCCCGCGTAGACGGTCCTGCGCCGCGCATCCCGCTCCCTCCAGCTCTCGTGTGAAGGCGCGGAGTCTAGGGGAAAGCGCGGGCCAATTGCCAGGGGCTTGTCGGGGCGCGCCGCCGCGAGCCCAAGGAGAGCTCCCGTCTCAGGGCTGGGCGGGGGCCCCTGGGGTCTTCTCCAGGACGGGGCGCAGCTCGAAGGTCTGGTCGCGCTCGATGGTGACGTAGCGCACCCAGCGGTCCCAGCCGGGGAGGGCGAAGCGGATCAGATGGCGCCCCACGAGGAGCTTCACCGGCCCCATCGGGGTCTTGCCCACGGACTTCTCGTCCACGAACACCTCCACGCCGTCCTTGGGGCTGGGGAAGACCTGGAGGGACCCGTAGAGCTTCATGCGCTCCACCTGGCCGGTGACCTCCACGGGCTCGATCCCGGGGACCTCGATCTCCTTGTCCCAGGGGAGGTAGTCCTCCAGCTCCACGTGGATCTCGTACCGCCCGGGCAGCAGCGGCACGGTCGCCTTGCCCGTGTGCCCCACCGGGACTCCGTTCACCCACACCTCGGCGTCGGCCGGCTCGATGGCCAGGTGCACGGCGGAGGGGGCCTTGGCCCCGGCGCGCCGCGCCGCGCGCACGGCCTTGGCGCGCTTGCGGGCGATGACCTTGGCGTCCTTGGTGTCGGGCTCGTGGTAGAGGAAGCCCAGGGCGTAGAGGTTCACGAGATCCCACCGCTTGAGGGGCTCAGCCACGGCCACGAGGTTGTAGTAGATGTCGCTGCCGTGCCGACGCGAGGGCAGCGCCTTGAGGAACATCTCCAACGCCCGCTCGTACTTGCCGCTCCGCGTGTAGCGAACGCCCAACCCATAGAAGCGCTCCCCCGCCTCCCCGTCCGCCTGGGCGGACGCCTTGGCCTTCTTGGCCGGGGGGGCGGCCCCCGCGGGCCGAGAGGCGACCAAGAGGCCGGCGAGGAGCAAGGTCGTCATGGCGGTGGCGCTGGTGCGCATGATGTTCTCCTTGTATCCCGGTGCTCCCTCACGGGGGACAACGGGAGCTTCTCTCAGATTCTCATCCTGAACCGGAACCCCGACCGGGGGGCGCCCAGCGCGCGAGCTCCTCTGCCCGCCGCGCGCTCAGCGACGGAACGCCACGAGGTGGGTGCGGGTCACGTTCGTCTCGCCTTGGCGAGCGACCACGGTAATGTCGTTGCTCCCAGGATCCAGGTCGATCGAGGCGTCGAAAGACACCACGTCACGCGAGGCGTCCGCGGACCGGGCCGAGCGGAACAACACCTTGTCCTCGCCGTGGAAGACGTAGACGTAGCGCCTCCCCGGCCCCCGGAACCGCGCCTCCCCCCGGAGCCGCAACTTCCCTCCGGACACGACGAGGTCCATGGGCTCCAGCGGCTCCAGGCGAAGCGCCGGGGGCTCGCCCAGGGTCACCGGGGTCACCAGGGCGCGCCCATCGGGCGCTGGCGGGGCGTCCTCGAGGCGCGCCACGCGCTCCGCCCGGACCCACCCCTGGAGGGGCGGGAGCTTGGCCGGCGGCGCGCCCCCGGCCGAGTGAGCACTGGCCCCCGCCGCCGCACCACGCGCCATCTGGGTGTGGGGTTGGCGGGCGCGGAGCTGGAGCCACTCGCCCGCCTGCGCGGTGACCTCGAGCACGGCGCCCGGGGCGGCCCGCGCCACGACGGGCGCGCGCTCGTGGGCCCCGCCGTGGAGGTCCACGCCGTCCGCTGGGGCGCGCGCGAACCCGTGGGCGGAGCTGGCCGCCGGGAGGCCGGGGGGGAACACGGGGAGGCTGAGCTCCGCGCGCGACCAGGAGCGGAGCTCTTGGTCGATGAGGGCGAGCTGGAGCTGCACCGTGCGCGCCTTGAGCGAGGGCTTCACGTGGACCGAAAACGTAGCCACGGCACGCCCGCCGCGGGGCAGGGCGCCCACGCGGTCCCGCCCCTGGCGGATGAAGACATCCTCGCCGGACTCGTTCTTGATGGTCGCCAGGACGTCCTTGGCCGCGCCGTCGCCGACGTTCTCCAGCGTCACGCGCAAGGTGATCGTCTCGCCCCGCTGGAGCAAGCCGTCGCCGTTGTTCTCGTCGCGGGCGGCGGCGCCTGCCGCGCCGGTCGACGATTTGGCCTTGGTGCCCGCCTTCGGAGGCGGGCTGGGCGTATCCAGGAGCTCGTAGGAGTAGGCGAGGCGGGGCCGCGGGAGGGCGGCGGTGGCGGTGGGAGACAGCGCGTGCTCGCCGGCATCCACGTCGCCCGCCCAGAGGTGGATCTTGGGCACATCGCCGGTGAGGTCCTGGGACAGCGGGAGCTTGGCGGTCACGGTCCAGTGGCGCTGCTCGCCGGGCGCCAGGTGGCCGAAGGCGAGCTGACGCCCGTCCAGGGCCGGGATGTCCGAGGCCAGGACGCCGGCCACGCGGTAGAGGTCGCGCTTGCCGCGGTTGGTGACGGTCACGCTCAGGCGGATCTCCTCGCCGGGCGCGAAGGTCGCCCGGGGCTTTCCGTCCGCGCCGGTGAGGGAGGCCGCGGCGCCGAGCCTGGGCGTCTTGGGGTTGGGGCCGGCGGCCCAGTCCACGTCCAAGGCGCGGAGCTGGTCGGCCAGACGACGCTCCTGCTCCGCCTTGCGCTTGGCGAGGAACCCCGACGCCTGTAGGAGCGCCTTGCGGCGGTCCGGCGAGGGCGCGGCGAGCAGGAAGTCGTGGGCGAGGCGCACGCGTGGGTCCGAGGCCGCACGGGACCGCTCTGCGCCTCGGGCCTTGCCCTCGGCGCGGTCGTCGGCGCCAATGACCAGCGGGAGGACGATGGTTGGCCGCTCCTTTCGGGTGCGGTCGGAGTCCAAGTGGCTCTCCAAGCGCGCTTCGCCGTGCGTCTCGCGGTCGCGGGGGCGCAGGGAGACGTGCTCGCGGGTGGCGGTGAGCCCCACGACCTCCACGTCGGGCACGATCCCCACGGACTGAATGGAGACGTCGCCCGGGGTGAGGTACTGGGCGATGGTGAGCTTCAGGGCGGCGTCGTCGATGTTGTAGAGGACCTGCACCGAGCCCTTGCCGAAGCTCGTCGTCCCCACGATGACGGCGCGGTTGTCGTTCTTCAGGGCGCCGGAGACGATCTCGCTGGCCGAGGCCGAGCCGCCATTGATGAGCACGACCAGGGGGAGGTCGGCCAGGGTGTCCGCGCGCGTGGCGTGGCGCTCGTTGCGCTCTCGCCCCCCCTCGCCCACCGTGGTCACGATGGTCCCCTCGGCGATGAAGCGGTCGCTCACCTTGATGGCCTGGTCCAGCAAGCCGCCCGGGTTGTCGCGGAGGTCGATGACGAGCCCGTGGAGCCCGCCAGGGGCCCGGGAGAGCTTCTCCAAGGCCTCTTGGAGATCGTCGAAGGTCGTGCCCTGGAAGTTGCGGATGCGCACGTAGCCCACGCCGTCGCCCAGGGCCTCGTGGTCCACGCTGCGGATGCGGATCTCCTCGCGGGTGACGTGGAAGGGCCGCGGCTCGGACCAGCCCTCGCGACGCACCCAGATGGTCACGTCGCTGCCGGGCTCGCCGCGCATGTGGTTCACGGCGTCGTTGAGGGGCATGTTGATCGTGGACTCCTCGCCGATCTGGGTGATCTTGTCCCCGCTCTTGAGCCCAGCCCGCTCCGCGGGCGTCCCCTCCATGACGCTCATGATGGTCAGCATCCCCCCGCGGATGCTGATGACGATCCCCAGCCCCCCGAACTTCCCCTTGGTGCCCACCTGCATCTCCCGGTAGACGCGCGGGCTCAGCAGCAAGCTGTGGGGGTCGAGGGTCTCCAGCATCCCGTTGATGGCGTCGTACTCCAGCTCCTCCAGGTCGGTGCTGGGCGGCAGGTGGCGCTCCAGGAAGTCGTAGATGTCCATGAGCTTCCAGTTGAGCTCATAGAGATCCCCCACGCGGTCCAGGGCGAAGCGCTTGGTGGTGTCCACGGCCGTGAGGTCCAGCGACACCGGGCGCCCGCGGCGGTCTCGGGTCACACGGACCATGACCTCCGGCACGGAGCGCTGGACGGCCCGCAGCGCGGCGACGGCCATCTCCTTGGGGTGCACGCGAGCCGGGTCCACGTAGTGGCTGCGGATGTGCCCCACGACCTTGGCGGTGACCCGCGCCCGGGCCAGATCGTAGGTGCCGGCGCGGTCGGTCTTGGCGCGCGCGGCGGCGGGGCGGAAGTGCGGCCCCCGGTCCGCGAAGTCCAAGGTGGCGAGGAGGCCAGCGGCGCCGAGGAAGCAGGCCGCGCTGAAGGCGTAGCGGGCGGTGTGGGTCATGGGCGGGACGCGGCCCTCCGGTGGGGTTCGTGGGGGCCCGGCCAGGCCGGCCGGGAGGGGCTCGCGCGAGCCCACGAGGGGGAGTCTAGCAGCTTGCCGAGCCCGCCGTCCCCGTGCGGGTGTCGTCGTGCAACACCGCGCGACGGCGACCGTCGAGCTGCGTGTCCTCAACGCGCCCAGAGGCGCGCTGGATTCCTCGGGCTCCGGGCACCACTCTCCCCTTCCGAGGCTTCCGCCGCTCAGGAAAATCGGCTACGAGGGCCGTGTGAGTCTGGAAGATCCGATCCTCCATACGCTGCGGCGCACCTTCGGGCACGAGGACTTCCGCCCGGGACAGCGCCCGCTGGTGGAGGCCCTCGTGGCGGGCCGCCCCACGGTGGGCGTCATGCCTACGGGCGCGGGGAAGTCCCTGTGCTACCAGCTCCCGGCCGTCCACCTGGGGGGCACGACGCTGGTCGTCTCGCCGCTGGTGGCGCTGATGAAGGACCAGGTGGACGCCCTGCGCGCGCGCGGCGTGGCGGCGGCCTTCCTCAACAGCACGCTCGACATGGACGCCCAGCGCGCGGTCATGGAGGACGCGCGGCGCGGGGCTCTGTCGCTGCTGTATGTCGCGCCCGAGCGCTTCCGGTATGCGGGCGCCATGGCGGTCCTGCGGAGCTTCCGCCCGCGCCTGTTCGTCGTGGACGAGGCCCACTGCATCTCCGACTGGGGGCACGACTTCCGACCGGAGTACCGCGAGCTGGGGCGGGTCGCGGAGGAGTTGGGGGCGGGGTCCGTGGCCGCCTTCACGGCCACGGCGACCCCCGAGGTGCGCCGAGACATCATCGAGCGCCTGCGGCTCCGAGACCCCTTCGTCCAGGTCTCGGGCTTCCTCCGCCCGAACCTGCACCTGTCGGTCGTCCACGTGAAGCGCATGCGCGACAAGCGCGCCCACATCACGCGGCTCGTGCGCGACCTCGACGGCGGGGCGGCCATCGTCTACTGCGCCACGCGCCGCAACACGGAGGAGGTCGCCCTCCACCTCCGAGCCAAGGGCCTCACGGCGCACGCCTACCACGGGGGGCTCGAAGCCCAGGTGCGCGCCGAGGTCCAGGAGGCCTTCCTCGCCGGACGCGCCCAGGTGATCGTCGCCACGAACGCTTTCGGCATGGGCGTGGACAAGCCCGACGTCCGCGCCGTCGTCCACTACGACCTCCCCGGCTCCCTGGAAGCCTACTACCAAGAGGCGGGCCGCGCGGGGCGCGACGGGGCGCCAGCCCGCTGTGTCCTGCTGTTCAACTACGCGGACACCCGTTATCAGGAGTACTTCATCGATAGCGCCGGTCAGGGGCTCCCGCCCGAAGACCGTCAGCGCCTAGCCGACCGCGAGCGCGCGCGGCTCCGCGCGGTGGTGCGCTACGCCTACGGGGAGGACGGCTGCCGCCATGGGACGCTCCTGCGCCACTTCGGCGATCGCATGACCGTGGGCCCCGAGGGCTGCGGCGCCTGCGACGTGTGCACGGGGCGCACGGGCATCCCCAAGCTCAAGGCGGCCCCGCAACCCAGGTCCGCGCGGGCTACCAGGGGTGGCTCTGGCCGCGCCCGCGTCACCTCCGCCGAGGCGTCCCGGCTGGAGCGCCCCCTCACGGACGGAGAGGCGCTCATCGCCCAGAAGGCCCTGAGCGCCGTGGCGCGCTCCAAGGGGCGCCTGAGCCTGGGAGACCTGGTGCGGATCCTGCGCGGGAGCAAGGCCCAGCGGGTGGCCGACGATCCCCTCCTGGACACCCCCAGCTTCGGCATCCTCAAGGGCACCCGAAGCGGGGATCTCGCGCGCTTCCTCCGCGCGCTGGGAGAGGCAGGGTGTACGCGCGGGGGCCTGCGCCCAAGCCTCACGCCGCTGGGCGTGGAGGTGATGTGGCGCCGCGCCGAGGTGCAGATCCCAGCGTCCATCCCCGAGCTCAAAGACCGCGCCACGAGCTCCGCGCCCTCGCGGACCCGCACGGAGGACCTCCAGGCGTCCTACGAGGGCGACGACGAGGCCCTATTCGCCGCCCTGCGCGCCGCGCGCGCCGAGGCCGCGCGCGCCCACCACAAGCCCGCCTACACCATCGCCCCCAACCGGGTGCTCGCCAGCGTCGTGGAGCAACGCCCCCGGGACCGCGATGCGTGGCTCGCCATCCCCGGCGTAGGCCCCAAGCGTGTGGACGACCTCATGGAGCTGTTCGGCCCACTGCTCGCCGAGCACTGACCGACGGCAGACGCACCTGCCGCGACCGACGCCGGAAACAGCGAGGGCTGCCGCCGACCGTCTCCGGCCAGGGGCAGCCCCCGATCAGCGCGAACGTGCGGCTACTTGCAGGAAGCCGGGAAGTTCGGCTGGGACTTCATGGCCTGGAAGCCAGCGAAGGCCTGCTTGCAGGTCGTCGCGGCCTGGGCGGCCGTGGCCGGGTTGTCCAGCATGGCCTTGATGCCCTTCCAGGAGGCCTCCGCACCGGCCTTGGCCTGCGGGAAGCTCTTGACGATGTCGTTCATGCAAGCCTGGAACTTCTTGCACTCCTCCGGCCACTTGGCGGTGTCGCCCGCGGCGGCGGGCTTGGCGGCAGCGGCCGCACCGGCGGCGGGCGCCGCGGCGGCGGGCTTCTTCTCGTCCTTCTTGGCCTCGGCCTTCTTCTCGTCCTTCTTGGCCTCGGCCTTCTTCTCGTCCTTCTTGGCCTCGGCC
>CAYZID010000019.1:21311-38753 GCA_964478315.1 uncultured Myxococcales bacterium
TTCTTCTCGTCCTTCTTGTCGCCCTTCTTCTCGGCCTTGGCCTCGGTGTTGGCCTTGCCGTCCTTCTTCTTGTCGCAGGCGGGCGCAGCGGCCACGAACAGGGCCAGGGCCCCCAGGATCAGGAGCTTCTTCATTACGGTCCTCCCTGAATGGTGTGAATGATGGCCGCGCTTCGCGGCGCTGTTCATTCTCTCACTGTGGATTTGAGAGCCCTCACGACGGTGAGGGGGTCCTCACACGCCTCGAAGCCTCCCGTTGCCCCGCCGGCGACGGGCCGGCGGCCGCGCCCGGCCCCCCCTCCTGGAGAAAGAACCCGAACGCATGGATTGCCAGTGATAGCATTGTTGGATCTCGTTGCCCACCCCGATGTGCCAACCGGCCCCATCGCGAGGAGCAAGCACAAGCAATATCGGAACCTTACGCAACCACTCAGGAGGCCACTCAGCGAGCCATGACCCCGTGGAGCAAGACTCGCGCCATCTGCGCGGCCAGCTCGGCGTCGTCCATGGCGAGGTCCTCGGCCAGCGACTGCTCCAGCATGACCTCCTCGAGCACGAAGTAGAGGAAGAGGTCGAACATGCTCCGCATCATCACGGCCGGGTGCACGTCCGCGTGGAGCTCGCCGGCCTCCATGCGCCGCTTGAGCAGGGCCTCGCTGATCTGCGTGAAGCCGTCGCGGAAGGCCTGGATGAGCGGCCGGACGTTCTTGGACTGGAACTCCAGGACGTCGATGTACATGAGCTTGAAGTAGTCGCGGTTCTCCCGCGCGATGGCGAAGATGGCGACGCCGATGTCGGCCAAGTTCTCGGGGAAGCTCGGGTCCTGGAACTTCTTGACGATCTGCTGCAGGGCGGCCGTGGGGGAGTACGTCCCCAGCAGCGCCTTGTAGATGTCTTCCTTGGACTCGAAGTGGTGGTAGATGCCCCCCATGGAGACGTTCGCCTCGCGCGCGATGTCGCGGAGGTTCGAGCCGTTATAGCCCTGGGACAGGAAGAGCTTCCGGGCGGCGTCGAGGATGCGATCTTGGATGGGTGGCTGCTCAGTGGTCATCGGGGGCATTACATGCCCGCGATGGTGTGGCGTCAACCCAGGGCGTCCAACCATCCGCTCGGGCCTGTCCTGCTTGGGACTGTCGCCCCGTCCCTGTCACCCCGGGACCCGCCGCGTAGAAGCATGATTCACAAGGGCGGACCGAGCCAGGCGCCACGAGCCGCGACGGGAGGGGGCTGTGAATCATGCTTCTAGCCGAGAGGTCCCCCGAGCTTGAGCCGGGAGCCGGAGCGCCGCTAAGGTGACGGTTCCCTGGCCCCGGGAGGTCCCCCATGCGCCCAGCGCGCCGCGCGCGCCTCACGCGCCCTCGCCGCCCTCGTGCACACGGCCCCCGCGTGGGCCCGCCGCGGGGGCGCACGGTGAACGCGTGGGCGCTCGCGGGCCTCGCCGTCCTGGCCGCGCTCCTGGGCGGCTGTCCCGACCCGCCGAGCTGGCCCGGCGTGGACGACATCTACTTGGGCGTCAACGCACCCGACGCCGGGCCGGACGCGGACGTGTTCCACGCGCTGGAGCTCCAACGCCTGAGCCCGGCCGCGGGCCCATGGGAGGGGGGCCAGCGCGTGACCCTGCGGGGCGTCGGCTTCACGAAAGGGGCGGAGGTCTTCTTCGGAGACACGCCGGCCGTCGCCGCGTTGGTCCTAGACGGCGGCACGCTGAACTGCACGACCCCTCCCGGCCCGGCGGCCGGCGAAGATCCCGGCGCGAGCGCCCCGGCCCGCGCGCGCTTGGTAGACGTCCGCGTCGTCCTCCTCGACGGGCAGGAGGCGACGCTCCCCGACGCCTACCTCTACCGCGGCCCGCTCGGCCTCACGAGCGTCTCGCCCAGCCGCGGGCCCACGGGCCCAAAGGCCGCCGACCAGGAGATCACGATCCGCGGCCTCGGGTTCGACGAGACGACCCGCGTCCTCGTGGGTGGCCGCGCCCTGCGGGACCTGGAGGTGCTCGACGCGGAGACGATCCGCGGCCGCGCGCCGGCCCGCCTCGTGGGACACGCGGGACCCACGAGCGTCATCGTCACCGACGGGTTCGAGCAGCGCACGCTGGCGGGCGCCTACACCTATGTGGATCCGCTCACCGTGACGTGGCTCACCCCGCCCAGCGGGGCCGTGGAGGGCGGGGCCGTGGTCACCCTGTACGGGACGGGGTTGGAGTCCGGGACGCTCGTGCGCGTGGGGGATCGCGCGGCGGAGACGCTGGTGGACGGCCAGGGCACGGCGCTGGTGGTGCGCGTGCCGCCCGCCCTGGGTGGGAGCCCCGGCCCCGCCGTGGTCACGGTGGACAACGGGGTCGAGGTGGTCGAAGCGCCCGCGCCCTTCGTGTATACGGCCGCGAGCGCGGCGGTGCCCGGCGTGAGCGCCCCGCCGACCGGCTCCCTGGCCCTCGTGGGCGCCTGGCCGGCGCGCGTGGACGCGGCGGGTGGGGCCCCGGTGGCCCTCACGGTGCTGGGGCTCGCGGACGCGGGCGCGGCCAAGGGCCTCACGGTGACGGTGCAGGGCGCGCCGGCGGTGGTGCAGGAGGTGCGCGCGGGGCAGGACCTCGTCGTGGTCGTGGCGCCCCCTGGGGTGGCGGGGCCGGCCCCCATCGAGGTGGCGACGCCGGACGCGGCGGACACGCGCGGCGATCTCCTCCGCTACGACGAGGCGCGGGCGCTGGTCGAGGCGTCCCCGGCGGCAGGCCCCACGGGCGGGGGCCAGACCGTCCTGCTGCAGGGGCGAGGGCTCGCGGCGGACGCGCGCGTGTGGTTTGGGGCGGCGGAGGCGCCGGGCCCCCACACGGCCACGGCGGACGGCCTCCGGGTACGCACGCCGCCGGGCGTCCCTGGGACGGTGGACGTGACCGTGGAGGTCCCCGCGGCCAGCGAGGAGGGAGGGGGCGGCGTGCGGCGCCTCGTGCTGGGCGCGGGCTACGAGTATCGCGCGGCGAGTGGGCCGGAGCTGTGGGCCGTGGATCCGCCCATGGGCTCCCAGGCCGGGGGCCGGATCGTGCGGATCTACGGGCGAGGGTTGTCCGCCCTCGCGGGCGATCCCGCCGTGCGGTTCGGCGGAGAGGTGGCCCCCCTGGAGCAGCTCGGAGACGACGCGCACTTCGTGGTGCGCGCGCCGCGCGGCGAGCCGGGCGAGGTCAACGTGCGCGGGGGCGAGGGCGACGGCGGGCTGGGGCTGCTCGCCATGGCCTACCGCTACTTCGATCACGCGAGCGATTACGGCGGCACGAGCGGCGGGGCGATCCCCGAGGCGCTCAACGTCTCGGTGCGGGACATGGTCACGCGCGCGCCGGTGGAGGGGGCCTACGTCATCCTGTGGGACGACCTGGGCACCCCCTTCCAGGGGATCACGGACGACCGCGGGCAGGTGACCTTCTCGGCGCTGGGGTTCGGGGCGCCCCAGATGGTCACGGCGTCCAAGGACAACTTCACGACGGGCAGCGTCGTGGACTTCGACGCGCGAGACGTGACGCTGCTCTTGTATGGGCTCGTGCCGTCGGACCCGGGGAGCGGCGGGGGCGACGGCCCCCAGCCCATCCCCGATGGGGACCTCGGCGGGCGCATTGAGGGCGTGGACAAGTACCTCATCGTCCCGCCCGGCCGCTGCGACCTCAAGACACCGCCCGCGGGCAGCGACCTCTGCGCTCCCTGCCAGACGGACGTGGACTGCGTGCCCAGCGGACCGGACGCGCCGGCCGAGCGGTGCACGGAGCTCGGAGACCAGGGGCGGTTCTGCACGACGGCGTGCACGACCAGCGACGACTGCCCCGAGGGCTTCTCCTGCGTGGGCGTGGGCTTCGGCGCCGTGCAGTGCGTGCCCTCGCCAGGGGAGCGCGCCGTGTGGTGCGGGACGACCCAGCCCGACGTGTTCACGGCCCAAGGAGACGCGGCGGGGAACCTCGTGAGCGGCTTGCCGGCGAGCGGGTTCGGGGCGTCGCTCACGGAGTATCGGATCACCTCGGCCCCCGGGGAGCGGGCGGTCGTCTGCATGGGCGGCTACATGGAGCCCGACCTGCCCGCGGATCAGCAGGTCTTCGTGCCGCTGATGATGGGCGTGCGGCGGCACGTGTTCACCATGCCGGGCGAGCTCGTGAGCGCCCAGGACGTCAAGCTGGACATCCCCCTCACCCGGACCCTCCGGGTGCGCCTGGAGGACGCCCCGCCGGGCCTGGAGCGGCAGGTGCAGGTCTTCCTGGACCTGGGCTCCGACGGCGTGTTCCTCATGCCCTCGGTGGGCACGGGGACGGGGCGCGACACCTTCTCCCTCAACCACTTCCCGGCCAAGCTGGAGGACAGCCTCTACGACGCCACCTACACGGTCCTGGCGGTGGCCTATCCGCCGTCCTTCGCGACGGGAGAGTCCCAGGACTCCTCGGTCATCTACGAGCCGGGGCTCACGAACACGGAGGACGACGCCATCTTCGCCGTCACCGAGGAGGGCACGATCCGCACCCGCACGGGGCTCCGAGGGGACGTCCGCGCGCTGGTGCCCGGGGTGGGGGAGACCGCCTGGGCGGTGGGCGAGGGGGGGCTCATCCTGCGCTGGGACGGGACGTGGTGGGGCATCCAGCACACACCCACGGACCGCCCCCTGGAGGCGCTCTGGGACGACGGGCTGGGCGGCGCCTGGGCCGTGGGCGACCGGGTGGTCTTGCGTCTGCGCGACGGGCAGTGGGAGCGCGCGGACCTGCCCCGCGCCCTGGGGGACGCCCAGTGGTGGGCGGTGACGGGCGCGGGACAGCGCGTGTGGCTGGCCGGGAGCGAGGGGGTCTGGCGGCTCGACCCGCCCGGGGGCCTCGACGGGCTTCCGCTCGACGCGCCGTGGCAGGCGACGCCGCTGCTGGGCCCCGAGGCCCAGGCGCGACGAGGCGGCGGTGCCCGTGAGGAGAGCGCCCGCGCCCTGTGGGCCGCGGGCCCCGAGGACCTCTGGGTGGCGGGCAAGGACGGGCTGCTGCGCCGCTTCGAGGGGGGGGCCGGAGAGGTCGTCCAGACGGGCCACGACCGCCCGGGCGCCACGTTCCTGGCGCTCTCCGGTACGGCGCCGGACGACGTGTGGGCGGTGGGCCTGAGCGGACGGATCGCCCACTGGGACGGCGCGGTGTGGTTCGACTACCTGCCGCTCACGCGCCGCAACCTCGTGGCCGTCCACGCCTTGGACCGCACGCACGCTTGGGCGGCGGGCGACGCCGGGGAGCTCCTGCGCTGGGATGGGCTCCGGTGGACCCGCCAGGAGCCCCTGCCCCACGTGGACCTGCGGGGCGTCGTGGACACGGGAGACGGGCGCGTCCTCGCGGGGGGGGAGCACGTCCTGGTCTTGGGGCCCTTCCTGCACATCGCCAAGCCCACGAACCCGGCGCCAGCGACCCCCTGGAGCCCCTGGACGCTCCGGTGGGAGGTGGACGGCGTGGACGCGTCGCTGACCATGGTGGACCTCATGGAGGGCAGCGGCTTCCCCTTCTGGACGCTCTTCTCGCGCGGCGGGCGCCACGCGCTGCCGCTCCCCGATCTGCGCCAGGCCTGGGGCCTGGACGCGGTGTGGGCGGGGCCGGGCTCCCTAGCCATCACGCGCATGCGCATCCCCGGGGCGAGCGTGGACCAATTCGACTACACGCTGCTGGCACCGGACGCCCAGCGGGCGTGGTCCACGACGCAGATCCCAGTCCAGTGGTGACGGTGTCGTGATGCCGATGTGGTGGGGCTAGAGCGGCGACCGCCGGGCCCCAGCGCGCGAGAAGCCCCTCGCCGTCTCGTCGTGCGGCGCGTCCTCCCGCTACTCGTCGTCTCGATAGGCTGGCGGCAGCTTGCTGCGCCGCCTGCCCCTGGGGGTCCCCGCGTCCCCCTCTCCGTAGGCGGGGGGCAGGGGACCGCCTCCCCGCGGCGGGCCGCCGTTCCCGCTGGGGGCCCCACGCTTGGACCCGGGTTCTCGATAGGCGGGTGGCAGGGGCACGGCGCCACCGGCGCCTTCCGCCCTCCCGTCGGTGCGGTACGCGGGCGGCAGCCCCTCCACGCGGCCCCCCCGCCCGGCCAGGGCGTCGTCCTCGCCGTACGCGGGCGGCAAGGCCGACTTGCCGCGGCCACGCGCGGACTGGACCTCCCGGGCGGGCTGGACCTTGCGAGGGGGCTTGACTTCGCGAGCGGGCTTGACTTCGCGAGCGGGTTTGGCCTCACGTGACGCCTTCCCCTCGCGCGCGGCGCGGGCCCGCGCGATCTCGTGCTCGGGCAGGGCCATGGTGTGCCCCTTGCCTCGGCGCTTGCCGGCCCCGCTGGGAGGCGCCGCCTGGCCCGTGCTCGAACCTCGGTGCGGCGCCTCCGCTCCGGACGTGGGGATCACGAGGACGGTCTTGGCCTCCTGTTCGTGCCGAACGCGTCGGTTGCGGCGCACGCGTGGGACCACGGGAGCCGTGTCGGTGCGCTGGGGCCCGCCCGCTCCTCCGCGGGGCCTCACCTCGCGCGCGGGGGCTGGCTCCGCCCCGCGCGCCGCCGAGGCACGGGACGGCTCCCTCGCGGGGCCGCCGGCCCGGCGGTCCTGGGCGCTCTGCGGGGGGGCCTGGGCGCCCGCCGCGCGCCGGGCGCGCGCCCGCTCTTCGAGCACGTCCTTGGGCAAGAACTGCGTCTCGGTCTCGGCCGTGGTCGAGGGCTCGCCGTCCCCGATCGCGCCTTGGCTCGTCGCCCCCTCAGCCGGGAGCCTCGCGGTCTCTCGGGGCCTCGCGGGGGCGCCGCTGGACGCCGCCGGGGTAGCCCCAGCGGCGCGCGCGGGCTCGCGGGGGGGCGCGCCTGGCAAGGTCAAGGGCGCGTCGGCTCCCGCGAGCGGGGTGTCGTGGACCCACAGGGTGACCTTGGTGCGGCCCAGGAGCAGCCGATCTCCGTCGTGCAGGGGCGTCCGCCCATGGACCACGCGGTCGTTGAGATAGACGGGGACCTCGCTGGTCAACGGCTGGAGGAGGAGGAGCTTGGGGCTCAGGTTCTCGATGAGGCAGTGGGGATCGGCCAAGAAGGCGTCGTGGAGGAGCAGGTCCCCGCCCGTCTGGCCCACGGTCGTGAGGCGCCGGTCGAACAACGCGACCCACGCGCCACCCTCGTGGGGGGTGAGGACGAGCTGGAGGGTCGTCGTCGGGGGTGCGTCCAGCTCGATGTAGTGGGCCTTGGTCCCTCCCATGACGATGGTGTCGCCGTGGCGGAGCTCGTGGGGCCCGGCGATCATGCCGCGGTTGAGTTGGAGCGTGCGCTTGGCGGGCCGGACCTCGAAGGCGGCCCCGTCCCAGCGGATGGTCGCGTGGCGCTTGTGAGCCCGTGGGTCGAGGATGCGCACGTCGTTCTCGGGCGCGGTCCCCACGAGGATCCGCCGATGGGTTTCCAAGGGGAAGCGCGCGATCCCCGTGGGTTGCTCGACGTAGAGGAAGGCGTCCGGGGCAACGGGTGTGGAAGCCGAGGGTTCGTGTGCCATGCAGGCGAGCCTACACGACGGCGGTCTTCTCCCCAACCGACCGCAATCTGCCCCAATCCGCCCCCTGTTCGGGGATTCGGCCTGGCAGCCCATGTGTGGGCAACGAGACGGCGAATGGAGGCTCTGGGACGCCCTTGCCGGAAGGCGACGAGGCCACGATACTGCGCCAACTCGCGGTGGGCTGCTAGCTCCGCGAACCCCGACGCCGGCCCCGAGCGGCCGCCCCATCCCCAGGAGCCCTCCATGTCGACCGCCTCTCGGAAGGGGCCCCGACTCCCCTGTTTCGACCGCGCCCACAGCGACCGCGCTGCGGCCGCGATCGCGTTGGCCTCGGCTCTCGCCGCCCTGGCCGCGGGCTGCTCCAAGCCCACGCCGCCACGCTACGAGCTGCCTCCCGTCACCGCGGAGGCGGCGCCCGCCGAGCTCCCCGCCCAGGCGTTGGACGCCGACCTCGGCGCGCTGCCCGCGTCCCAGGTCGCCACCTTCACCCAGGGGCCCGTGACCGGGCGCCTGGCCTTCGACGGGCGCCGGGCCGTCTTCGAGGTCACGGGGCTCCCGGCCCCGGCGGAGGCCTGCCCCACCGTCCTGTACTTCAGCGAAGGCGGCGGCGCCCAGCGCTGGGAACACCGCTTCCAGGGGGACCGAGTGGCCGTCTCCATCAACGGGAAGGCCTTTGGCGGCAAGGCCCCCCGCGCGCGGTTCGAGGGGGGCGGCTACCGCGTGACGATCCCCACACTGCCGGGAGACTTCGCCCTGCTGGTGGAGGCCCCCGCGGGGTCGGCGAGCGGGGCCGGGCCCAACGCCGGGGCGTGTGCGCTGCGGCGTGCCCTCCCGGTCGTCACGGGCGAGCTCGTGGCTGAAGGAGGGGTCCGCTGGGCGCAGACGACCACACCCACGGTGGTCGCGGTCCGCGGCGGAGGCGGCGACGACGCCCGGGACCGGGCTCGCTTCGAACCCGGCGCGGAGATCGTGCTGCTGGGCGCCCACCTGGACCGGGTGGAGGAGGTCTGGTTCGAGGACGTGCGCACCACGCCCACGGCGCGGCTCGATGACCGCCTCATAGTCCCCGCCGCCGGGGACGGCGACACGGACACGGTGACGCTCGTCGCTGGGGACTGGCGCTCGCCTCCGGTGTGGGCGCCCGTGGAGGGCACCGTCCACCGCATCGGGGACGCCATGGCGACGCTCTCCGGCCACATCTGGTCCACCTGGCTGGTCATCCTCCTGGTGGGCGCCGGCCTCATCCTCACCATCGTCAACGGCTTCCCGCAGTTCCGCGGGTTCCGCCACGCCCTGGACGTGGTGCGCGGCCACTACGACGACCCCAACGAGCAGGGCGAGATCACGCACTTCCAGGCGCTCACGGCCGCCCTCAGCGCCACGGTGGGGCTGGGCAACATCGCCGGCGTGGCCGTGGCCGTCACCAACGGCGGGCCGGGCGCCGTGTTCTGGATGTGGGTGTGCGGCTTCCTGGGCATGGCCACGAAGTTCAGCGAGTGCACGCTGTCCACCTGCTACCGCGACGTCCGCGAGGACGGGACGGTGGCGGGCGGCCCCATGTACTACATGAAGAAGCAGCTCGGCTGGCTGGCGCCCATGGGGACGCTCTACGCCGTGCTCATCACCTTCGCCAGCTTCGGCGGCGGCAACATGTTCCAGTCCAACCAGACCGCGGCGCTGTGGCGGGAAGCCTTCGGGATGCCCACCTGGGCCACGGGGCTCATCCTGGTCGCCCTCGTGGGCCTGGTCATCCTGGGCGGCATCCAGCGCATCGGGCGCGTCACGGACAAGCTCGTGCCAGCCATGGCCGCCATCTACGTCCTGGGCGCCCTGGCCGTGATCTTCACCCACCTGGACCGCGTGGGCCCCATCTTCGCGTCCATCTTCACCGAGGCTTTCAGCGTCTCGGCCGCCGTGGGCGGGGTCCTGGGCCTCGTCGTCAAGGACGTCCTCATCCAGGGCTTCCGCCGCGCCGCCTTCTCCAACGAGGCGGGCTTCGGCTCCGCCGCCATCGCCCACGCCGCCGTGCGCACCGACGAGCCCGTCCGCGAGGGCGTCGTGGCCTTGCTGGAGCCCTTCATCGACACCGTCCTCATCTGCACGATGACCGCGCTGGTCATCCTCATCAGCGGCGCGTGGACCCAGCAGGGGCTCGACGGCGTGAACCTCACCGCCGTGTCCTTCGACTCGGTCTTCGCGGGCTTCGGCTCCATGCTGGTGCCCATCGCCGTGTTCCTGTTCGCCGTGTCCACCATGATCTCGTGGTCCTACTACGGTGAGAAGGGCGTGGAGTTCCTCTTTGGACGTCGCGCCGTCACCCCCTACCGCGTGGTCTTCATCGGCGCGCTGTTCATCGGCTCGGTGTGGAAGCTGGGGCCCGTGTTGGACTTCTCCGACGCCATGCTGGGGATGCTCGTGGTCCCCAACATCCTCGCCATCCTCATCCTCCTGCCCAAGCTCCGCGGGCTGGTGGGCGACTACTTCGGGCGCCTGCGCTCCGGTCAGATGGTCCGCTACAAGTGACGCCCTCCACGGGCGGTTGCCCATCGCGCCCGCCCGCGGCTACAGTGCGGCCGATGGACATGCACGGCGCCGCCCCACGACAGGGCCAGACCCACGACCGCGCGAGGCGTCTACCCATCGGTCCCCGGCGCTCGGCGAGCACGCGCCGCGGCCACGGGCTCAGGTCGGCTCTACGACGCGCCTCGTTCCTGGTCGCCTTGGGCCTCTTGTGGAGCCTCTCGCTCAGCCTCCCGGCCCGTGCGGCCCTCGTGTGGGACCCCGTGGGCCCGGCCGTGCGCGGCGAGGGGCTCACCGCCGTAGTGGCCGACCCCGACGACCCGTCGGTGGCCTGGGTAGCGGGCGACGGCGGTGTGTGGGTCACCGACGACGCCGGCGCCACGTGGTCACTGGTCCTGACCTTGCCGGGCCGGGTGGGGCGCCGGGCGGACGCCGACGCCACGGCTGGCGGAGCGAACCAGACCACGGGCCAAGGCGCGACGGGCGACAGCGCCCTGAGCGGCGAGCTCGATGACGAGGTGGAGATCGTCGAGGACGACAGCGGCAACGAGTACACCGAGGACGGCACGAGCGTGGACGACCTCGATGAGCCCAGCAGCCCCGGCGCTCCCACGGGGCCGCGGTCCATGCCACCCACACCCCAGGAGCTGGAGGCCGCCATCGGCTCACGCGTGACGCGCCTGCGAGTCTTGCGCGACCGCGTATACGCCTGCACGGGCCGCGGGCTGTGGTGGGTGCCTCGGAGCGCCCGCGGAGCGGGCGTGGGCCGGGAGATCCGCTTCGGCCGCCGCGAGGTCGTCCTGGACGTCGCCTGGAGCAACCCCCACCAGCTCTGGATCGCCACCACCCGCGGGCTCCTCCAGGGGGGCCTGGAGGCCGTGGCCCTCCCGGTCTTCGGCCCCCTGGGCAACCAGATCGTCTACGCCCTCCACCCTGCCCCCGGGGGCCTCGCGGTGGCCGCCGAGGACGGCCTGTGGCGGCAGACCGAGGGCGGCTTCGTGCGCCTGGGCCTGGCCCTGGGCGGGTCGCCCGTGGACCTCACGGCGGGCCCAGGCCCGGCCAAGATGACGGCGCTCACGCCCCAGGGCGCCCACGTCATCAGCATGCCCTCGGCGGTGCTCCAGCGCAGCGTCCAGGTCCCCGCCGCCGCGCGCGTGGCGGTGGACCGCGCCGGGGCCCTGTGGGTCGTGGGCCCCTCCGGCGCCTGGGTCGAGCAACCCCAGGGCGGCTTCGCCCCCCGGCGCGACGGCCTCACCGACCTGCGCCTCGCCGACGTGGCCGTCCCTCGGGGGCAAGGGCCGGTGTTCCTGTGGGTCGTGGGGCGCTTCGGCGCCGCGCGGCTGGTGACCGAGGTGGAGCGCGTCTGGAGCCGCCGCGCCCGAGAGCTGGCCGCCCCGGGCGAGGGTCTGCCCTCGGCATGGGAGACGGTGGAGGCGGCCAACCGCGCGCGCGGCGCGAACTTCGACGCCATCGACACCTGGCGCGCGACGGCGACGACGGCGTGGATGCTGCCCCAAGTGCAGCTCTGGTATCAGAACCGGGCCGAGCGCTTCGAGGCCCGCCCCTACATCCCCACGCTGGACCGGCGGGTGCTCGACGAGGTGCGGGTCGTGCCCGCCTACGACGAGTTCAAGGTGATGGTCATCTGGGACCTGGGCGCGGCGTTCTTGGCGCTCGGTGCCCACGACGGGCTCGGAGACGCCGGGACGCGCGCGCTGGTGCGGGCGGCGACGTTGGCGCGCCGGGACGTCCAGCGCCGCGTGGTGCCGCTGTACAACGAGTGGCGCGCCGCCCAGGTCCGCCAGGCGGCCACGAGCCCGCCGTCGCTGCGAGCGGCCATCCGCGACCAGCTCAAGCTGGAGCACTTGGAGGCCGATCTCTACGCCATGACGGGCGGCTGGTTCCCCCAGCTCGCCACCCGATCCGGCCACGGCGCTCACGGCGTAACGACGGGCCTAGAGGCGAGGGGCGCAGCCCCCAAGAACACGAACACGGCCGGCGCGGCCACGACGGTGGGCGCCGCGAACTAGGCAGGACTGGAGGAGGCGAGCGATGCGAGGCAACGGCTGGATGCGCGGGGTGATGGGAGCGGTGGCGCTCGTGTGCGCGGCGGGCGTGGCGGCCCCGAGCCCGGCACGCGCCGGGGACGAGGTGCGCGCCCAGGCGGCGGCGGTGTTGGACCAGTTCTCGGGCGAGCCCAGCGTGCTGGAGGTCCAGCGCGTGGCGGCACGCTATGCGCACATGCACCCCGAGGCTTACGCCAACTGGATGGCCGCGGCGAGCTGGGCAAACCTGCTCCCCAGCAAGCTGGAGGGGTGGCTCCAGAGCTGGAACCGCCAGGACAAGGACGTGCGCACGACCGGCTCCACGGGCTCCATCAGCGAGCTCCTGGCCAACGAGGACCGGCTGCGCTTGCGCATCGTGGCGAGCTGGGATCTGTCGAAGATCGTCTTCAACACGACGAAGATCCAGGCGTCCAAGGAGATCGTCCGCGTGGCCGGCCAGCGGGAGGATCTGCTCACCACGGTGAACAAGCTCTACTTCGCCCGGCGAGAGCTCCAGGCAGAGCTGGTCATCAACCCGCCGGCAGACGTCAAGCGGGCCATTCGGCTGGAGCTGCGCCTCCGCGCCCTCACGGCGGACCTGGACGCGCTCACGGGTGGCTGGTTCTCGGCCCACCTGGGGCAGCCCACCCAGGGCCCGGCGGTCCCCCCCGCGCTCCCGTAGGGGGGCGCGACGTCAACGCCCCGCTTCGAGGCGGCCTCGCCGGCGTCGACGCGGCCGTCCCCTCGCGGGGTCCTTGCGCGCGTCGCGCCCTGTCTCAGTGCGCCTCTTCGCCCTTGAGGAGCTCGGCGTTGAAGTAGGAGGTGCAGGCGTCGATGACCTCCTGCAGATCGCCCTGGAGCACGCTGTCGAGCTTGTAGAGGGTGAGCCCGATGCGGTGGTCGGTGAGGCGATTCTGCGGGAAGTTATAGGTGCGGATGCGCTCGGAGCGGTCGCCGGAGCCCACCATCTTGCGCCGCGCCTCACTCTCGGCGTCGGCGGCCTTGGCGCGCTCGGCCTCCAGGAGCCGCGAGGCGAGGACCTTGAGGGCCTTGGCCTTGTTCTTGTGCTGGGACTTCTCGTCCTGGCAGGTGACGACGAGGCCCGTGGGCAGGTGGGTGACGCGCACGGCGCTGTCGGTGGTGTTCACGCTCTGGCCGCCCGGACCGCTGGAGCGGTAGACGTCGAAGCGCAGGTCGGCGTCGTTGAGCTCCACCTCCACGGCCTCGGCCTCGGGGAGCACGGCCACGGTGCAGGCGCTCGTGTGGATGCGGCCCTGGCTCTCGGTCTCGGGGATGCGCTGGACGCGGTGGACGCCGGACTCGAACTTCAGGCGGGCATAGACGCGGTCGCCCGAGATGAGGGCGATGACCTCTTTGTAGCCGCCCACCTCCGTGGGGCTCGCGCTCACGAGCTCGACCTTCCAGCGCATGGACTCGGCGTAGCGCAGGTACATGCGCAGGAGGTCGGCGGCGAAGAGCGAGGCCTCGTCACCACCGGTGCCCGCGCGGATCTCCACGACGACGTTCTTGTCGTCGTTGGGGTCCTTGGGCAGCAGCAGCACGCGCAGCTCGGCATCCAGCCGCTCCAGCTCCGCGGTGAGCGTCGCGACCTCGGCGCGGGCCATCTCGCGCATCTCGGGGTCATCGTCGCCCAGCAGCTCCCGGGCGGACTCCAGCTCGTCCCGGGTCTGCTTGTAGCGGCGCCAGGTCTCCACCGTGGCGCTGAGCCCGCTCTGCTCGCGGGCGACCTCCGCGTAGCGACGCGGGTCGCCGGCCACGTCGGGGTCGCCCATGAGGAGGGTGAGCTCCTCGAAGCGCGCCTCGACTGCGTCGAGCTGCGTGAACATGGGGCGCTCCCTGTCGGCTCGGTCCCCTGGGCCAGGAACGCGGCTACTTGCTGGCGGCCCCGGCCTTCACGCCCGCGTACTTCTTGCGGAAGCGGTCGATGCGCCCCTCGGTGTCCACCAGCTTCTGCTTGCCGGTGAAGAAGGGGTGGGTGAACGACGTGATGTCGCACTTGACGACGTAGTGCTCGACCCCGTCGATCTCGCGCTTGTCGGCGCTCGTCATGGTCGAGCGCGTGATGATCTCGTCGCCGGTGGACACGTCGACGAAGATGACGGGGTGGTAGTCGGGGTGGGTCTTGGGCTTCACGTGCTTCTCCCTGTCGCGGCGCTCGCGTGCGAGGCCGGGTCTTCTAAATCGTTCCGCCGATTGGTGCAAGCGCGAAGGTCGGAGGGCCGCCGAACGTCAGCGCCCCATGCCGTCGAGGAAGTCGGGGTTCGTGTCGTAGACGCGCATCTTGTCCAGCAGGAACTCCATGGAGTCCACGACGTTGAGGGGGTGCAGGAGCTGGCGCAGCAGGCGCACGCGGTGGAGGGTGGAGGTGTCCACGAGGAGCTCCTCCTTGCGGGTGCCGCTCTTGGCCACGTCCAGGCAGGGGAAGATCCGCTTCTCCATGAGCTTGCGATCCAGGTGGAGCTCGGCGTTGCCCGTGCCCTTGAACTCCTCGAAGATCACCTCGTCCATGCGGCTGCCCGTGTCGATGAGGGCGGTGGCGATGATCGTGAGGCTGCCGCCGTCCTCGACGTTGCGAGCGGCGCCGAAGAAGCGCTTGGGCTTGTGCAGGGCGTTGGCGTCGAGCCCGCCGGAGAGGATCTTGCCGGACGGGGGCACGACGGTGTTGTAGGCGCGGGCGAGGCGCGTGATGGAGTCCAGCAGGATGACCACGTCGCGCTTGTGCTCCACCAAGCGCTTGGCCTTCTCGATGACCATCTCCGCCACCTGGACGTGGCGCTGGGCGGGCTCGTCGAAGGTGGAGCTGATGACCTCCCCCTGGACGGACCGCTGCATGTCGGTGACCTCCTCGGGACGCTCGTCGATGAGCAGGACGATGAGGTAGATCTCCTTGTGGTTCTTGGAGATGGCGTTCGCCAACGCCTGGAGCAGCATGGTCTTGCCCGTCCGCGGCGGGGCGACGATGAGGGCGCGCTGCCCCTTGCCCAGCGGCGTGAGCAGGTCGATGACCCGCGTGGACATGTTCTCGGGGTCGAACTCCAACCGCAGCCGGTCTTCGGGGTACAGCGGCGTGAGGTTGTCGAATAGCGTCTTGGTCCGCGCGACCTCGGGGTCCTCGTAGTTGATGGCCTCCACCTTGAGGAGGGCGAAGTAGCGCTCGCCCTCCTTGGGGGGACGGATCTGCCCGGCGACCGTGTCGCCCGTGCGGAGGTTGAAGCGCCGGATCTGGCTGGGCGACACGTAGATGTCGTCGGACCCGGGGAAGTAGTTGGCGTCCGGCGAGCGCAGGAAGCCGAACCCGTCCGCCAAGGTCTGGAGCACACCCTCGCCGTAGACGAGCCCGGCCTTCTCGGTCTGGGCGGCGAGGATGGCGAAGATGAGCTCGTGCTTGCGCATGCCGCGCGCGCCCTCCACGCCCAGCTCGGTGGCGTGCTTGAGGAGCTTGTCGATCTTCATCTTCTTGAGGTCGCTGAGGTGCATGGCGGGGGCTCCGGGGGGAGGAGGCGAAGGAACGGGCAAGGGAAGGGCGCGTGCGCGCGGGCGCACCCACGCCGGGGCCAGGAGGTGGCCCGCGCCGCGGACGCAGAGGGGTGCCTTGAGCGGACGACGACAGTAAGAGCCGCGTCGGTCCGTCGCAACCACGACCTCACGCGGAGCCGGTGCCCACTGTGACCGGAGACGCCGCCGAGGCGCCGCCTCGGAGCCGGCGGGGGCGGTGGGCGAAGGCTACCGCAGCCGGGAGACGGCCTTGGCCCAGGCCGCGCGGCGCGCGGCGCGCCCCGCGGCGTCCAGGGTGGGCGCGAAACGCCGGTCCTCCACCCAGCGCGCCGAGATGTCGTCGAGGCTCTCCCAGAGGCCCACGCCCAGCCCAGCGAGGAAGGCGGCGCCCAGGGCGGTGGTCTCGAGCACCGTGGGGCGCGTGACCTCGGCGCCCAACAGGTCGGCCTGCGTGGCCATGAGGAGGTCGTTCGCGGCGGCGCCACCGTCCACGCGGAGCCCGGCGAGGGGCTGCCCGGCGTCGGCGCTCATGGCCTCCACGACGTCGGTGACCTGCTGGGCGATGCCGTCGAGCGTGGCGCGGGCGATGTGGCCGCGGTTCGACCCCCGCGTGAGGCCCAGGATGGCCCCCCGGGCCTCGGGATCCCAGTAGGGTGCCCCGAGCCCGGCGAAGGCCGGCACGACGATGACCCCGCCCGCGTCGGGCACCGAGCGGGCCAGGGCCTCGACCTCGGGGGCCGCGTCGATGATCCGGAGCTCGTCGCGCAGCCACTGGACGGCCGCGCCGGCGATGAAGACGGCCCCCTCCAGGGCGTAGATGACGGGCCCGTCCCCGAGCCGCCATGCCACGGTGGTCAGGAGGCCGCGCTGGCTCGTGGCGGGCTCCTCGCCCGTGTTCATGAGGACGAAGGCGCCCGTCCCGTAGGTAGCCTTGGCCTGCCCCGGGGCGAAGCAGGCCTGCCCGAACAGCGCGGCCTGCTGGTCGCCCGCGATGCCCGCCACGGGGACACCGTCGGGGAGGAAGGACAGGCCCTGCGTCACGCCGTAGACCTCGGAGCTGCTGCGCACCTCGGGGAGCACGGCGCGGGGCACGCGCAGGGCGTCGAGCAGGGCGTCGTCCCAGGCGGCGGCGTGGATGTCGAAGAGCAGGGTGCGGGAGGCGTTGGAGATCTCCGTGGCGTGCACGGCGCCCCCGGTGAGGCGCCACAGGAGGAAGCTGTCGATCGTCCCGAAGGCCAACTCGCCGGCCTCGGCGCGGGCCCGCGCCCCGTCCACGTGGTCCAGGATCCACGCGACCTTGGTGCCGCTGAAGTAGGGGTCCACGACCAAGCCCGTGCGCTGGCGGATGAGGTCTCCGTGGCCGTCCGCCTCCAGGGCCCGGCAGGCGTCCGTGGTCCGGCGGCACTGCCAGACGATGGCGTTGTGGATGGGGGCGCCGGTGGCGCGGTCCCACATGACGGTGGTCTCGCGCTGGTTGGTGATACCGATGGCCTCCACGCGCGAGGGATCCACCTGGGCCTCACGGAGCGCGGTGGTGACGGCGCCCTCGACGCTGGCCCAGATCTCCTCGGGGTCGTGCTCGACCCAGCCGGGCTGGGGGTAGATCTGGGGGAACTCCTGGTTGGCCCGCCCCAGCACGCGCATGTCGCGGTCCAAGAGCACCGCCGTCGAGCCCGTCGTCCCCTGGTCGATCGCCAGCACCACACCGTCGTTCGCCACGCCACACCTCCCTGCGCGCGCCCGCCACGGGGCAACCCCGTAGCCTACCGGCCCTCGCGTCCGAACGAGGAATCTTCCCCCGCCCGGGGGCTCTGTCAACACGCGCGAGCCGGCCCAGATCCGCCACCTACTCTGGGATTCGGCTTTGGATCCCGCGTGTGGGC
>CAYZID010000020.1:0-38525 GCA_964478315.1 uncultured Myxococcales bacterium
CGCCTGCCCCCCCCCCCCGACCATCTCCATCGTCACCGCCGCGGGAGGCCGAGTGGGGGTACAAGTGCCGCGCCCACGCCTACGCCCGGCAGCGGTGGGGGTGGCTGCGCGACGGCGCCCGGGGGCCGCTCGGGGGGTGCGGCGGCGCTGCTCGCGCTGGCGCTGCTGGGGTGGCTGGTCACGCGGCGACGAGGCTGAAGCGCGCGGCGCCCTCGGCCGCGCGGCGGGTTCTCAGCCCCGCTGGCGGTCCAGAAGCCGGTGAAACTTGGAGCGCGTCTGCTCGAAGACGGCGACGCCCAGCTCGGCGAGCAGCGCGTCCAGGGCGGCGCGGATTCGCGTGGGGTCGTCGGTCTCGCACTCGATCTCGGCTTCGACGTCTCCGGGGCCGAAGGTGGTGCGGTCGACCTCCAGGGTGAAGCCCTGCCAGGGGATGACGTGGCGCTCGTTGGTCATGGACGTGCGCACGGTCAGGCGGTCGAAGCCGGCCTCGGCGCGCGCCCACAGGATGGGCTCCAGCTCCACCTGGGCCAGCTCGCGCTCACCGGCCTGGACGGCGCGCCAGATGGCGGCGTCCAGGGGGGCCTCGTGCTCCTCGCTGCGGAAGACGCCGGCCGTGGCGTCCTTCTTGCGCTTGGCGGTCACGACGACCTGGGGGGTGTCGCCATCGCTGCGCTGCTCCGTCCGCACGCGCAGCATGATGCGGGCGGCGTCCAGGGCGCCGTCCGGATCGGCGAGGTAGACGTTGTGCTGCTGGATGACCCGCGCGGGCGCTGGCAGGGCGTCGAGCAGGCGCGGCAGGTCGGCGGGGGCTTTGAGCCCGAGCTTCAGTTCGATCTCCATGTCGGCCCTCATACCACAGCCCTCCCCCGGACCGCGTCCAGCGAGTTGGGGTGCCGGGCCGTCCGGTGTTCGAGCCTTCGTGGGGCGTTGGACAGGCGGCGGGCTGGGGCACTAAAGTGCGGGTCTCTCACTCATCAGGCTCTTGTCATCCTCGACACCAAGGAGGGAGCGCGTGATCCTCACGAACGTAGAGACCGTCCCCGGGCGGCAGATCGTCGAGCACTTCGGGCTCGTCCAGGGCAGCACGATCCGGGCCAAGCACGTGGGCCGCGACATCATGGCGAGCTTCAAGAACCTCGTCGGTGGCGAGCTCAAGGGCTACACGGAGCTCCTGAGCGAGTCCCGCGACCAGGCCATCGAGCGCATGGTGGCCCAGGCGAAGGAGCTGGGGGCGAACGCCGTGGTGAACGTGCGGCTGGCGACGTCTTCCGTGGCCCAGGGAGCCGCCGAGATCCTGGCTTACGGCACCGCGGTCCTCGTGGAATAGAGCCCATGGGTCTGCTCATCTACTTTGGGACGTTCGTCTTCTTGCTCCTGCTGGGCCTGTGGGCGGGCCGTCGCGCCGAGCGGCGCCACTACGCCTCCATCCGCGAGCGCGAGCGGCGCTTCGTGGCGACGCCGGCCATCACGGCCAAGAGCTGGGGCCTGGACCGCCCCGTGGCCGAGGCCCAGCTCGTCGCCGGCTCCGTCGTGATCTCGGTGGACTACTTCAAGCGGTTCCTGGCGCTTCTTCGGTTGCTCGTGGGGGGCGAGATGGGCTCCTACTCGTCCCTCATCGACCGGGCCCGGCGGGAGGCCTGGCTCCGCATGAAGGAGCAGGCCCCCGACGCCGACCTCTACCTGAACTGCCGCATGGAGACGTCGACCATCTCGCGTGGGGGCCAAAACCGCGCCGTGGGGACCGTGGAGGTCTTGGCCTACGGGACGGCCATCACCTTCGCGCCGAGCGGCGCGGGCCGCCCGGACGGTCCGGGGATGTAGTGGGGCGGTGCCGACCTTCGTCCCCCGGGAGCTGCGCGAGACGGCGGACATCTCGCGTGGCCGTTTCCAGCCTCGGCAGGTGCTCAAGCTCACGCTCATCGCGCTGGCGGTGGGCGTGGGGGCCTATGTGGCGCTGGGGTTCCTCGCGGACGCCGTGGCGGAGCACGTCTCGGACGAGATGGAGGTCCGCGTCTTTGGGGACGTGAGCGACGCCCTGGAGGGGACCGAGCCGCCGCCCGAGGACCTCCTCGCCCTGTTCGACGGGCTTTGGGCGAGTCCACGGGTGACGCGGAAGCTGGACTACCGGCTGTTCGTGCTGGACGAGGAGGTGCCCAACGCGTTCGCGTTGCCGGGGGGGGCGGTGGGGATCACGCGGGGGCTCTTGGAGCACGTCCACACGCGGGTGGGGCGGGCCTTCGTCTTGGCGCACGAGCTGGGTCACCACGAGCACCGTCATGCGCTCAGGCGGCTGGGTCGCAGGCTGCTGGTGGCGTTGACGCTGGGGCTCGTGCAGGGGAGCGCGGGGGGCTCGACGCCGGTCTTGGACCTCTCGGAGGGTGTCCTGGCGGCGGGGTACTCGCGCGCCGAGGAGGCCGAGGCGGACGCCTTCGCCGTGACCCTGGTGCGTGAGGGGTCGGTGCGCGGGGCGTTCGCGGACGCTGACGGCATGCTGGAGTTCTTCCGCTGGGTGTTGTGCGGGGCGTCCGACGACCTCCGGGGGCCGTTGGGCGAGTCGAGCGCGAGCGAGCTGTTCGCCAGCCACCCCTTGACCCTGGACCGCGTGAACGCGGTGCGGGCCGCGCTGGGGCTCCCGGCGGTGGACCTCCCGACCTTCTGCGGCGGCGACGGCTCCGGCGGCCCGGCCCGGGCGGGGGGGCCCCGCCGCGGCCCGCTGAGGGGCGTGGCTCCCCGCGCCTGGAAGGCGTGCGGGCCATCCCTGCGGGTGCGGGGGAGGCGTGGGCGATCGCGATAAGCGGTCGAGCGGCGGTGAAGGAAGCAACCGCGGGGGAGGAGGACGGGGGGCAAGACGCAAGAACGCCCGAACCGCGAGCCCCCGCAAGGGGAGGCAGGGGGCCGCGGTTCGGGCGGAGGGAGGCGAGGCCGGCGCCGCTGGGGCCCGGGGCGTCCACGGGGACGTCGGGGGGCACGTCGGGGGCACGCCGGGCGGCGGGCACGCGGCCTCGCGGGGGTTCGGAGCCGGGCGCGCGGCGCCCGACCCCGGGGAAGCTACGGGGAAAGAGCTACTGGAACTGCGCCATGCACTCGGCGAAGGCGTCGGTCATCTGCCAACCACAGGCGCCGTCGGGGCCGAAGTTGCCGCACTCGGCGTACTCGAAGCAGGCGTACGCCGGGGTCCACTCGCAGGTCGTCATGACGTCGTGGTCCGCGCAGATCTGCCCCGAACAGCCCGTCACCATGCACTGCGCCGGGGGAGGCTCGACCACGTCCTGACAGACCATCACGCCAGGCGGGAAACCATCCTCCAGGGGCTCCGCGCACTGCTGACCCGCGGGGCACTCCTCATCGGACTTGCAGTAGACGGGGCCCGGGTCGTTGGGCACGCACTGCGGCGGCGGGCAAGCGATGGGCGGGATGGCGCCCGACCCGTCGGGGCCATACCAACCACCACACATGTCCTCGCAGTGGTAGCCATCGGCGCAGTCCGCGTCGCTCTGGCAGAACTCGGGGGTCGGGTCGTCCGGCACGCACTGCGGCGGCGGGCAAGGCATGGCCGCACCACCGGAGCCAGCGGGATCCGCGAAGCCGGTGCACTGGTTCTCGCAGTGGTAGCCGTAGCCGCAGTCGGCGTCGCTCGTGCAGTAGCCGGGATCGGGGAGGTCCTGGCAGATCCCCCAGCACTCGCCCGTGCAGGCGCAGTCCTCACCTGGCGCGCACTCGCACGGCTCGCACTGCTCGGTCCAACAGAATTGACCGTCGGCGCAGTCGGCGTCCGTGAGGCACTCGGCGGGCGGAGGCTCCACGGCCTGGCAGCTCCCCGAGCAGTACTCGTCGCAGTCGCAGGGCTCGCCGTCCGTGCAGATGCAGCCCTCGCACATGTCGTAGGCACAGACCATCCCGTCGGGGCAGGGCGTGTAGGTGTCGCAGAAGGTCTCCGGCGCCGGCATGCACTGGTAGCTCACCTCACACGGCCCGCCGCAGTCCTGCGCCGGAGCGCCCGAGGGATCGCCGTCACCGTCGGCCGGGTAGTAGCCGCCGCAATCGTCCCAGCAGTTCTCCACCGCCTGGCAGATCATCCCCGGGCCGCAGTCGGCGTCCGAGTCGCACTCGCTGGGGGGCGGCTCCACCGGCACGCACTGGTTGTAGACCTCGCACGGCGGGCAGGGCGGGCACTCCATGAAATCGCCGCTGCCGCTCTCATCGTAAGGCTCGCACGCGGCGCAGCTCGGGCAGATCTCCTGGGGCTCGCAAGCCATCCCCGGACCACAGTCCGCGTCCGTCTGGCACTCGCCCTGCTGGTCGGCCACGCACTCCCCGTAGCACACCGCGATGGCCGGACAGGCCTCGCCGTCGGGGCACGGCGGCTGCGGGCCGGGCAGGCAGACGTCACCCGCGTTGCAGTGGGTCCCCGGGCCGCAGTCGTCGTCGCTCATGCACAGATCCTGGGGCTGCTCCTTGGGCATGCACACGCCCTCGGTCGGAGGCGGGCAGCGCTCCGGGATGGGCGCGAACGAGCCCGAAGGAGCCTCGGAGCTGCCGTCCATGGGCACCGGCGTGCCGCCACCGCAAGCCGGGAAGGAGCAGAACTCATCCGCGCCGCAGTCCGCGTCCGTCTGGCAACCCGTGGGCGGCGTCTCCTTCTTCATGCACACGCCCGGAGCAGGGTCGCAAGGGTACGGCATGGCGGCGTCCTCACTGCCGTCATACTCCGCCGGAGCACCAGCCGCCGCGCACACGGGCATGGAGCAGTACTCGTCCGCCGCGCAGTCGGCGTCGCCCCAGCACTCCACCGGGGGCTTCGGGTCCATGCACACACCCGCGCACACCGCCGGGCAGGCCATCCCCTGCATCCCGTCACACATGCTCAGGCAGTCGCCGTAGGTCGTGCTGCAGACCTGCCCCGCCGCGCAGTCCGCGTCCGAGGTGCAGTCCGGCGTCACCGGCGGCTTCGTCTGGTCCTGACACTGCCCGTCCACGCAGGTGAGCCCTTCGGCGCAGTCGCTGTCATCCGCACAGGCCTGCACTGGCCCGCCCGTGGTCGGCGGCGCCTCCTCCAGCAAGCAGCCGCCCGCCAGCACCATCCAGCCGAGCGCCAAGGGCGCCATCACCCACGCGCCCCGGCGCGCTCCTCCACTCCCCATCGACATCCCGAACCTCCGCATCACGACCTCCCGTTCACGCACACGGCGTTGTCTCTCCCGCCCCGCTCTCCTGAGCGCGGCGCCTAGCGAGATAGCAGATCCCATGCCAAGCCGCCCAGCCCCACCCCCAACCGCCGACGCCGCGCGGAGCCCCGCCTACTTCCAGGGGACTCCCCAGCCCTCCCCTCCCCCAATCCCTACCGCGGCGAGGCGACGGGATCGGATCGATCGGGACATAGTGTAGAAAATCTTCCCAGAGTGGCGATCCCACCGTCCCGCCCACTAAGATGCCACACACCGCGGTGGGCCGGCCGGTGGGGCGGCCCCAGGAGGCACGTCATGGGCACGCGAGAGGGCCAACCCCGAGAGCCCCAACCCAAGGGCGGGCGGCGCGCCCTGCGCTGGCTGGACCGCGTGGTGCGGCGCCCCGAGGTCGCGCAGGCCGCGGAGCGCCTGGCCCGCGCGGTGGGCCTGCCGCTGCCCGCGCCGCCCGCGTTGCGCCGGGCGCGCGGTCCCTGGCCGGCGCGGCCGCTGCACGGGCGCCACACGCTGGTGCCCCCGCTGCCGGGCGGGGCGCTCGGGGCCCAGCTCGCGTCGGCGCTGGCCCAGGCGGGCGCCGTGAGCTTCGTGCCCACCGCCCACCCGGAGCGCGCGGTCTTCGCCGCCGCCTGCCGCACGCTGGACGGCCGGCTGGTGGTGCTGGAGCCCCCGCGAGGGGAGCCCCAGGGCGCGGGTGAGGACGAGGCGAGCCCCTGGGACGCTGCGTTCCCGGAGGATCCCACGGTGCGCGTGGACGCCGCGGTGCTGGACGCCACGGGCCTCGCCGCGCCGGACGAGCTGGAGGCCCTGTTCGTGGCGGGCCAGCGGGTGGCTCGGGCGCTGCGTCCCGGTGGGCGCGTGCTCGTCGTGGCGCGCCCCGCCTCCCGGGCGCCCACGGCCACCGCCGCGGCCACGCGCGAGGCGGTGCTGGGCTGGACCCGCAGCTTGTCCAAGGAGGTGGGCCGCCGGGGCGCCACCGCGAACGTCGTGGTGGTCGAGGACGGCGCCGAGGACCGCGTGGCCGCCCCCGTGCGCTTCCTCCTGTCGGACCGCTCCACCTTCGTGAGCGGGCAAGTGCTCGCGGTGACGCCCGCCTGCGCGCCGGGTGGAGGAGAGGGCGAGGAGGGGGCAACCCCCTGGGCGCCGGGCCTGACCGGGCGCGCGGTGCTCATCACGGGCGCCGCGGGCGCCCTGGGCGCCGCCACCGCGCGGGCGGTGGTGGACGAGGGGGCGACGGTGCTGCTGGTGGACCACCCGGGGCGCGCCGACGCCCTCGGCGAGTTGGCCCGCGCGCTGGGGGGCGAGGTGTTGGCGCTGGACCTGACGGGCCCCGACGCCCCCGGCGCGCTGGTTGCGGCCGCCCGGGCCCGCGGCGGGCTGCACGGGGTCGTGCACTGCGCCGGGGTGACCCGCGACCGGACGCTGCACAAGATGTCCCGCCGAGCGTGGCGGGAGGCGCTGGGGGTGAACCTGGAGGCCGTCGTGTCCACCACCGAGGCGCTGTTGGCGGGCGCGACGGAGGCCGGTGGGCCGCTCGTGCGCGATGGCGGTCGGATCGTGCTGCTGTCGTCCATCGCCGGGCTGGCGGGCAACGCGGGGCAGACGAACTACGCGGCGGCCAAGGCGGGGCTGGTGGGCTACGCCCGGGCGCTCGCGCCCGCCTTGGCGCCCCGAGGCGTCACGGTGAACGCCCTGGCGCCGGGGTTCATCGAGTCGCCCATGACGGAGGCCATGCCCGCCCTGGCGCGGGAGGTGGCGCGGCGGCTCAACAGCCTGGGCCAAGGGGGCGAGCCCGTGGACGTGGCGAACGCGGCGACCTTCCTGCTCCACCCCCTGGCCCACGGCGTCACGGGCGCTGCGCTGCGCGTCTGTGGTCAGCACCTCATGGGGGCGTAGCGGGGCGCGCGGCGGGGGCTCGCAGGATCGGTGGAGCGTGGTAGGCTCCGGCCACCTTGGCGGGGGCGCAGCGTGGGCGCTCCGAGGAGGGTGGGCATGCCAGAGCGGCGAGGGCAACAGGTCATTCGGCAGTGGAAGATCCTGCGGATGATCGCGGCGGCGGACGACGGCATCACGACCATGGAGATGCACGAGACCTTCCCGGAGGTCCACGAGCGGACGCTCCGCCGGGACGTCCGCGACCTCATCCAGGCCGGCTTCCCCATCAAGGTCCGGGGCCGGAACCCCGGGCGCCGCTTCGTGCTGGAGAGCCCGCTGGACCCCGAGGTGGCGCTGGCCAAGGTGGACGTCATCGAGCTGGTGACGCTGGACCTCCTCATGAAGATCCTCGCCCCGGAGGGGACGGGCCCCGTGGGCGAGGCGGCCAAGGAGGCCCGCGCCAGGCTGCGCGCCGTGGCCCAGGACAAGACGCGGCTGTTCGCCGAGAAGCTCCTGGACAACTTCGTCGCGGGCGACCCCAAGCCCCCTTCGCCCCCGGACAGCACCGTGACCGAGCTGGTGAAGCGGGCGCTCGTGGAGGAGACGGTCCTGCGCATCCTCTACGCCAAGCCCAACAAGGAGCCGGAGTGGCGCGACATCGAGCCGCACACGCTCCTGTTCAAGGACAGCTCGTGGTACCTGGCCGCCTACTGTCGCAAGGCGGAGGGGCGTCGCATCTTCGCGGTTCACCGCATCGTCGAAGCGGAGCTGCTGGACGACACCTACGACTTGCCTCCCGCCGCAGAGCTGCGCGCCTACGTGGAGGCGGGCTTCGGCGTCTTCCACGACGGCGCGGTGCACGACGTGGTCGTGGACTTCGCCCCCTTCCACCGGCACTTCGCGCTGGAGCGCGAGTACCACCCCACGCAGGAGGTGGAGGAGCTGGAGGACGGCTGGGTGCGGGTGAGGATGCGGGTCACGGGGCTGCCGGACGTGGCGAGCTGGGTGGCTCGCCAGGGCGGGGGCGCGGTGCCCATCGCGCCGCCCGCGCTGGTCCACCAGGTGCGCAAGCTCTATGAGGCCGGCATCCGCGCCATGGACGAGCGGCTCGCCGAGCTGGGCGAGCTGGAGGACTAGGCCGCGCGAGGCCAGGGAGACGAGATGCAGACGTCCGACGGGGAGCGACGGGGCCCCCTGTGCGCGCAGTGTGGGGAACCCGCGGGCGTCGAGCCGGAGGCCGTGGACGGGCTGGCGGCCGGCGGAGGCGAAGGCGGGAGGTGCGCGGTGTGCGGGGGGGAGCCCCTGCTGGACGGCCGCTACCGCCTGGACGCCTTGCTGGGTGAGGGGGGCGCCGGGGTGACCTACCGCGCCACGCGCCTCGCGGACGGTCTCGCCGTGTGCGTCAAGGAGCTGGCCACGCGGCGGATGGCGTCGTTCGAGGACGAGAAGCTCTTCGAGCGCGAGGCGGACGTGCTGCGGCAGCTCCACCACCCGCAGATCCCGTCCTACCTGGACTCCTTCGTGGCCGGCGTGGGCAAGCACCGGGCCCGGTATCTGGTGCAGGAGCTGGTCATCGGGCGCGACCTCGCGCGCGAGCTGGCGGACCACCGCTACACGGAGCGCGAGGTCCTGGCCGTGCTGGACGAGCTCCTGGAGGTGCTCACCTACCTGGGGGACCTGCGGCCGCCGGTCGTCCACCGCGACGTGAAGCCCAGCAACGTCATGCGGCGAGCCGACGACGGGCGCCTGGTGCTGGTGGACTTCGGGGCGGTCAAGGACGCCGTGGAGCACAGCTTGGGAGGCGCCACCATCGCCGGGACCCTGGGCTACATGGCGCCGGAGCAGCTCTACGGGCAGGCGGACACCCGCAGCGACCTGTACGGGGCGGGCGCCACGGCGCTGGCGCTGCTGTCGCGGCGCGACCTGGCGGAGTTCTTCGAGCGGGAGCGCGGGCTCGCCTGGCGAGGGCGGGTCACCATGTCGCCGGGGACGGAGCGCGTGCTGGCGGCGCTGCTGGCGCCCTCGCCCGACGACCGCCCCCCGAGCGCTCGCGCGGCCCGGGCGCTGGTGGCCGAGGCCCGGGCGGCGCTGGACGAGGGCGCGAGCGAGTCGGCGCGGAGCGGAGAGCATGGAAACGACGCGCGCGGTACGGGGCGGCCCGACGACGATGCCGGGGTCCTTCGAGCGGCCGAGACGAACGAGCCGTTGGCGCCCGACGACGAGGTCTACGTGCTGGGCGTCCGCCAGCCGGGCGGGGAGCTCCTGGGCGATGGGTACGGAGACGGGGGCGCGAGCCTCAAGGTCTGGTTCGGCGTGGCGGGCGTCGTGGTGGCGGTGTTGTTGGGGGTGCTCGCCGTGCTCCCGCCGGAGGCGCCCGCTCCGGCCGTGCGTCTGGAGAGGCAGAAGCGCGCCACGGCCGCCGAGCTGTGCGACGGCCCGTGCAAGCCCCTCACCGAGCCTTTCAAGGCGAAGCTCCGCTTTGGGATGACGGTGGCCGAGGCCCGAGCGGCTCGGAAGGAGGTGGCCGACGCGGAGGTGAAGCAGGGGGACGACGTGGTGGCGTTCGGCACGGACCGCGGGCTGCCCGTCGTGAACCAGGGGGTTGGGAGGGCCGCAGCGCCGGGGTCCGTCCTGGAGACGAAGATGGCGGTGGCGGGCTACCCGGCGGGGTGCATGCTGTGGTTCTACGGCCCCGGGGAGACGCTGTCCGGCCTCATGTGCAAGCTCGATGGGTTCCAGCGCCGCGACGAGTACACCCGGGCGCTGGACAGGATCCGGCACGGGCTGGAGAAGCGCTATGGGGCGCCCTCGGACGGGGGCGGGGACCGCGGCGACGAGATGTACGTGGGCTTGGCGGAGACGAAGGACACGTTCCGGTGGGAGCGGGGCGGGGATTCGCTCGTGCTCGAAGGCGAGTTCAGCGATCTCGTGCCGGGCCTCTCGACGACGACGATCACGGTGAAGCAGACGACGGCGGTCCACGAGCGCGCCGTCTCGGCAGCCCACGACCGGGCCGAGGCCGACCTTCGACGCCGCCAGGCCGCCCGGGAGCGAGAGGCCGCCCGGGAGCGCGCCGAGGAGGCCGCCCGCCTCAAGGCCCTGAGCGGGGACGAGGAGCTGTGAGGGCCGTGGCCCGACCCGCCCGCCCCTCGGTGGGCACGGGAGGAACGCGCGGAGCGGGCAGACAGACCCCGGGGGCGCGCGGTAGGCTGGGGGCATGAAGACGCACGAGCCCGCTCGCCTCCTCCTCGCGGTGGCCGCCCTCGCCGCCGCCCTCGCCCTCACCGCCGGGTGCCCCTCCGAGGCTCCCGAGGCCACGGACACAGCCGCGGACGCAGCTCCGGACACGGCGGCGGACACGGTCGCGGACACGGTCGCGGATACGGCACCGGACACGGTCGCGGACGCGGACACGGACACGGGCGCAGACACGGTCGCGGACACGGCGGCGGACACGGGCGCAGACACGGTCGCGGACACGGTCGCGGACACGGGCACGGACACGGTCGCGGACACGGTCGCGGTCGCGGACACGGTCGCGGACACGGTCGCGGACACGGGCACGACCCCGGACACAGCCACGGGCCCCTTGGACACGGCCTTTGGGCCCATCTCGGGGCCGGCGTGCGGGGGCTTGGACGACGCGCTCACGTCGCCGGAGCCCAGCTTCTGGGTGTCCACCTGGTCCATGGACCTGGCGACCTTCGACCCGGCGTTGCTGGATCAGGGGCCGGCGTATCGCTTCTCGCAGCCCAACGCGGGTGGCAGCTCCATGTGCTCCGAGGTCATGAGCATGGAGTGGCTCATCGAGTGTGAGGGCGCGGAGTTCTACAAGACCGAGACGGAGATCTCCTACGCCATCGACGGGACCATCACGGACTACGAGGTCGTCATCAACGGGGACAAGATCGGCGTCTCGGTGACGCGGGCCTACCTGGGGCCCTACGTCACGGACTACACCATCGAGGACGCGGACAAGCTCCTCACGAAGAAGCTCACGGGCATCGTGGAGAGCTCGGCGAACGTGGCGCCCGAGGACGCGTGGACCAAGCAGATCCTCCACATCTGGACGCTCCAGCCCTCGTGGGTGCCCACGCTCCAGCAGTCCTGGGAGGGGCTGCCCGCCGAGGTGAAGTCCGACACGGTGGTGCTGGTCACGGTGGAGGACGGCACGGACTACGTCGTCACCGACACCTGCGACGACACCCAGTAACGAGGACGCCTTGCTCTCCGGCACCCGCAGCCCCATGCCCGCTCGGCGGCCTCACCTGGGCCCGTATGCGCTGGGAGAGGCGCTGGGGGTGGGGGGCATGTCCGTGGTCTTCGCGGCCACCCACGCCCCCAGCGGCGCCCCCGTGGCCCTCAAGGTGCACACGACGACGCGGCCGGACGAGGTGGCGGGGGTGTCGCGAGAGGCCCTCGTAGCGGCCAGCCTGAGCCACCCCGCGATCGTCCGCGTGCTGGACGTGGGCCGAGTGGACCGGGACCTGTCCCTGCCCCCCCACACCCTGTCCGCGGGTGCCCCGTTCGTCGTCATGGAACGCGTGTCCGGCCCCACGCTGGCAGCGAACCTCCCCGACACCTGGGAGGCCACCCGCGAGGCCCTTGCGGGGGTCCTCGACGCCCTGGCCCACGCCCACGCCCGCGGCGTCGTCCACTGTGACATCAAGCCCTCGAACATCCTCATAGACCCCCAGACGAGGCGCCCACGGCTCACCGACTTCGGCGTCGCCAGCGTCTTGGACATGTCGCGCCTGGGCCGAGACCCCCACGCCGTGGGTGGCCTGCGCGGGACGCCCGCCTACATGGCGCCCGAGCAGTTCGGGCCGGACGGGGACCGTGGCCCATGGACCGACCTCTACGCCCTGGGCTGCCTCACCTGGCGCCTGGTCACGGGCGCCCCTCCCTTCGGCCTGTCCGGCCCGCTACCAGCCCTGGCCCGCGACCACCGGGACGCGCGCCCGCAGCGCTTCCAACCCACCTTCGACGTCCCCCCCGGGCTGGAGGCCTGGACCCGCCGCCTCCTGGCCAAGCCCCCCCGCGCGCGCTTCCAGCGGGCCGCGGACGCCGCCTGGGCGCTGGCTCAGCTCGGCCCTGCGGTGGACGTCGAGGCCACCGCCACGCCCTCCTCACACCACGCGCCGGGCGCCCCCACCTTCGTCCCCGCCACCCAAACCAGCACGGATCCTTTCGGCGAGACGATGGATGCCCCCTCGCCCCCGCCCTCGTCCAGGGTCCGGCCTACGCCACCGACCGCCGCCCATGAGGGCGCCTCGCTCCCCCCCGGCCCAGCTCCCTTCCCACCCACGCCCCCACCATCGAGCGCCGCGCACCGGGGACCCGGCGCCGTGGGCCCGGCCATGCTGCGGACGGCCCCCTTCCTGGGCCGCGAGGCCGAGCGCCACCTCCTGTGGGACGCGCTGGCCTCGGTCGCCGCCACGGGCCGCCCGCGCGCCGTCGTCATCGCCGGGCCCCCCGGGGTGGGCAAGTCTGCCCTGGCCGCCTGGCTGCTGGAGCGCGCCCACGCGGCGGGGGCCGCCGAGCCCGTGGGGCGCCTGGCGGGCCGCGTCGACGAGGCCCGCACGGACCTGGGGCGCGCCTTCACGGCTTGGCTCCACGGGGACGTGCGACCCGCCTCGGCGCTGGAAGCGGACCTCCGGGAGCGCCTCCAGGCCGCCGGAGAAGGGAGCCCCGATGGGCGCCTGGAGCAGACCGTAGCGGCGCTGCTGACGCTGCTCCTCCCCGAGCGCAGCGCGGACGCGGCCTTGCCCCGAGTGCGCCTCTTTGGGCAAGCACAGCGCCGCGCCCTGCTGGCCCGCCTGCTGCGAGTGGCAGCCCACCAGCGCCCAGCGGTGCTGTGGGTAGACGACCTCCGACCCGGGGACCCAACGGCTGAGGACCTGGCGGCGCTCCTGGCCCAGCCGCGCCTGGAGGCCCCCGCCCTGTTCGTCGTGACCACCGCCACGTCGACCCTCCCAGCCCTGCTCCACGTGCTCTCGGGCGGTGACACGCCGGGTGTGTCTCCCCAGCGGCCGGAGGGCGCGATGTCCGCGCTGACGCTGTCCCCGCTGAGTCGATCCCACCGGGCTCGGCTCTATGAGACGCTCAGCGGCCACGCCCCCGCGCCGGGGATCGTGGACGGCGCGACGACCTTGGAGGTCGTCCAGCGGGCGCTCCTGTGTCCTGGGGACCCCGGGACCTCCACGGACCTCCCCACCCTCTGGCGGGCCCGCCGGGACGCGGCCCTGGCGGGGGCGTCCCCGGACGCGCGTGCCAGCGTGGAGCTCGCGGCGGCTCTGGGCCCCGAGGTGCGAGACGTGGAGTGGCGAGTGGTGTGCGCCCACGCGGGGATCGCGCCGGACGCGGACGCCGTGGCGCGCCTCGCCGTAGCCGGGCTGGTGCGCTACGTGGACGGCGGCTGGGTCTTCGCCCACCCCAGCCTCCACCGAGCGCTGTGGGCCGAGTTGGCGGCCCAAGGCGCTCTGGGAGAGCGCCTGGAACACGTGGCTCAGGGCCTGGCTGGGCTGGCGACGCTCCCCGTGGACGGGCGACTTCGCCAGGCGCGGGCTGCCGCCGCCAGCGGCGACGTAGGCGCCGGGCGGCGGGGTCTGCTGGCCGCCGCGCGCCGCCTCCACACGCTGTGCCGGTGGGCGGAGGCCCAGGAGGTGCTGGCCGAGCGCGAAGCCCTGGCTCCGGGCGCGACGTTGGAGACGATCCGAGACGATGAACAGCCAGACCGCCCCGGCCCAGAGGACGTCGAGGCCCTGCTCTTGAAAGCGGACATCGACCGGCTGCGCTGGCGCTTCGAGGCAGCGGCGCGAACGCTGGAGCGAGCCCAGGATCTGGCCGAGGCCCTCGGACACCCGCCCTCGGAGCGCGCGGCCCTCCTGGCCCGGGGGCGGCTGAGCCACTGGGTAGGCGACACGGTGCGCGCGCGGCGCGAGCTGCGAGAGGCCGACGCCCTGTTCGCGGCGGCGGGAGACGAGGCGGGGCGGGCGGCCTGCGCGCTGGAGCTCATCAGCGTGGAGGGGAGCGTGGGGGACCTGGACGCCGCCAGCGCCGCCGCGAACCGGGCGCTCGGGGCGCTGGATGAGACAGCGGCGGACCGCACCGGGAGGACCGAGCCGGCGAACGGGAACACGCTGGGGGCCGTCTTCCTGGGGCAAGTGCTGGAGGCGCGAGGGAGCCTCAAGCGACGGCGCGGGGACCCGGTGGGGGCGCGGGCCGACGCCCGGCGCGCCCGGGACGCCTACCATGACGCCGGCTACCTCTTCGGTGTGGCCAGCGCCATCAACCTCCTCGCCGAGACCCTGCGGCTGGAGGGGCACTGCGAGCAGGCCGAGCCCATGTATCGCCAAGCGGCGGCGCTGTGGCGAGAGGCCGGAAGCCACGACGATATCATCGCGGACATCGGGCACGTCTACTGCGTGCTGGCGCGCGAGGACGTGGGCGCGGCGCGGGCTGAGCTAGAGCGGCTGGCGGCGGCGCTGGAGGGAAGCGGGCAGCGGGGCTACTTGCCCTATACCTTGGGGGGCTTGGTGTTGTGCGACGCGCTGGAGGGCGAGGACGTGGCGCCGGCGCTGGCGCGAGCCCAGGCAGAGCTGGCCGCGCGCCCGTTGGTGGACCCAGACCTGGCGTGGGCCTTCGGGCGCGCAGCTCGGGCGCTACGAGAGGCGGGGCAAGTCGGGGCGCTCGTGGACCGGCTGGTGGAGCTGGAGGAGGCGGCGAGGGGGAGCGCGTAGGCGTGGCGGCCTAGTCGGCTCCTCGCTCGGAACTGGGGCGGAAGTGGGCGGGGTCGATGTCGTGCTTGCGCATGAGGCGATAGAGCACGTAGCGACTCTCCAACCCGAGATGCCGGGCGGCGGCCTGGACGTTGCCCGCGCGGGCGCGGAGGGCGTCCTCGATGTCGGCGGGGCTTGGGGGCCGCGCCAACGCCCGGCGCGCGCGGTGCGGGGCTGCCCGGGGCGCGGCGGGAGCGCCCTCGGTGGAGGGCTGGAGGACGGACCGAACCTCGTCGGTGAGCTCCAGATAGTGCCGAGTGCTGGTGGTGAGGGCAGCCCACAGGGCCGTCTCTAGCTCGCGCACGTGGGCGCTGTAGGTGTGGCGCAGGAGGGCCTCCACGAGCTCGGGTGCCACACGAGGCTCCCCCGCCTCGCCGTCCCAGCCGTCGAAGAAGCGGGCGCCCAGGTCGGGGAGCTCACGCGTCGCGCGGCGGAGCAGGTGCCAGGCCAGCAGCGGGATGTCCGAGCGGCGCTCGTTGAGGCCGGGGACCTCCACGCGCACGCGAAAGCGCGCGAGAAAGTCGGGCTTGAGCAGCCTGGGGTCGCGGTTCGTGGCCGCGACGAGGCGAAAGGACGAGCGCCGGGTCCGGGCCTCACCCAGCCGCTGGTACTCCCCACCGCCGTCGAGGACGCGCAGAAGGTGAGCCTGGAGGGACTCGGGCAGCTCCCCGATCTCGTCGAGGAGCAGCGTGCCCCCGTGGGCCTCACCGATGAGCCCGGGACGCTCGCGCATGTCGGAGGATGGGTAGCCGCGGACGTTGCCGAAGAGCTCGGCGTCGATGAGGCTCGGGGGCAAGGTGGAGGCGTTGCGGGCCACGAGCTGGCGATGGGCCCGCGGTGAGTAGGCGTGGATGGCGCGGGCGGCCAGCTCCTTGCCGCTGCCGCTGGGGCCGGTGAGGAGCACGTGGTGGCCGGTGCGCGCGACGACGCTCAAGCGCTCGCGGAGGCGCCACATGACGGGGTGCTCACCCAACATCCCCGCTGCGTCTGGGGCACCGAACAGCGGGAGAACCTGCTGGGCGTGGTGCTCCAGCGGGGCCAGCGCGGTAGGCCGAGGCTCGCACAGCAGGACCACCTGGTGGCGAAGCTGCAGCACATCGCCGGGGGCCAGCGTGGCCTCCTCGACCGCTTGCCCGTTCACGGTCAGCGGGCACCGCCCGAGCTGGCGCACGTGGACGCCCAGGCCGTCCGCCGGGCGCAGGGCGAGCTGGCGGCGCGAGATGGCGCGAGCGGCGAGGGCGGGGCGTGAGGTCACCCCGCCCATCGGGTCCGGGCGCTGGCGGATGAAGCGCGCGCGCTCCTCGCCCGGGGGACCCTCCGGGCCTCGCCCGAGGACCAGCTCCCCGCCGCGGCGGGGGGTGATGAGGAGGACGTCCCCCGCCCGGGAGGGAGTCGCGCGACACCAGGCGATGACCAGCGCCGGTACGACGCGGGGCCGCTCCGTGGAAGCGCCGCCAGCGTCCCAAAGGTCCAGCGACTCCTGCGTCTCGGGGGGCGGTGGGGTGGGGGCGTCGTCGGTCATGGGCGTGCGGGAACGGCGTCTCGAAGAATTGGGGGGCGGGCTCGCAGAGGAGCGCGCACGGTCCGGGCCGGCCGCGGCCTAGGGGTGTGCGAACGGCGGGCGCACATGGGCCCCACGTGCGCGCACAGTCAAGCACATCTCCGGGCCGATTGGCAGCGACGCTTCGAACATGCAGGCGTCACACAACAGTTGTCGCCAGCAAGAACGCGACAATGCGGTGCATGAGCCAGCCAGGCGAGCCTGGCGCTGGGTACCACCGAGTGCGGGGTGGAGGGGCTTGGCTTGGTGCTTGCTAAGCGCTGTAGCCCATCACGACACCGTGAAGCCCCAAGACTGGGCACCACGCAAGAGAGGTACCTATGAAGTTCTGCCTTGGCGCGACGGCCTCGTTCCTAGCCGTTGCCTTCATCTCCGCGTCCGCCCACGCCGGGGCTGCGGTCCAGCCTATCGACGCCTGGGGCCGCTACATCACGTCGCTGGACATCCAGTACAAGATGGAGGGCAAGAAGATGAAGTGGGTCCCCAAGGGCAACTTCCTCTTCCAGGTGAAGGGCGCGGAGTCCGACGACGTGATCTTGGCCCAGTACTACCTGGGCAAGAAGAAGTGGGGCAAGGAGATCAAGTGCCCGGTCCAGGTCCAGCCCATGAGGGGCACGGACTACTCCTTCGTTTCCGCGTACAACTGCGCGCCGAACCTGGACAAGGACGGCATCACCAAGCCGGCGAAGTCCGTGAAGGTCGTGCTGGGGTACCGCCAGCTAGCCGAGGGCAAGGACCACCGGGACCTGGCCACCTACAGCTTCGCGGTCCTGGCGCACAAGGGAGCCAGCGGCAACACGGAGTTCCACATCGACAAGGACTTCCGCATGGGCGAGGCGTGGCTTCACCTCCTGCAGAACGGGCGTCAGTGGAACCTCTTTAGCTGGTTCAAGACGGGCAACGACCGCGAGAGCCGGATGTATGCCAACGGCTTCAAGATCCGCTGCTCGGTGGGCGACAAGAAGCTCAACATGGCCACGATGACCAACAGCCGCTACGACTACGAGTACGATGACTACAGCGCCAAGAGCAGCGAGGACCGGAAGACGCGCTGGTCCATGTTCTACTTCTTCCCCATGGGCAACGGGCAGGAGTTCTTCAAGAACAACCCCGGGAAGTACCGCTGCGTGCTCACCCGCGGTGGCGAGCTGGACCGCGAGTTCTACTTCGAGATCGGCGCCGACGGGAAGCCCGTGAAGCCCGCCTGCCAGCAGGGCGACAACCCGCTGGTCCGGACGCCGGAGAGCACGACGTTCATCAAGACGGTCTTCAAGAACCCCCAAGATCGCAAGTTCGACGCCAAGGCCTTCGTCAAGGGCGCCTTCTACGGCCGCAAGGACGTGCCCAAGGCCTGCGGGTTCTAGAAGCATGATTCACAACGTCGCCCGTCGCCAGGCTTGGGCCGCCCTTGTGAATCATGCTTCCAGGCACGAGCTCACCGACTGACACGACAGAGGGGCGACGCGGGCCATGAACCCGCGTCGCCCCTCTTTGCGTCTCGCGTCAGTCCGACTGGAAACCGCCGCCGCGCCCGCCGTCAGTCGCAGGCGGCCTGGAGGCCGGCTGCGCAGGCCTTGGCTAGCAGCTCCTTCGCGTCGTCTGCTTGCTGGGGTGCTTGCTGGGGCGCGTGCTGGGGCGCGCCGCCGACACCCTCCTGGCGCCAACGACCGGCCAGGAGGCAGCCCAAGGCGTCCTTCGCCATGCAGGCCTGGTCCGCCGCCACGCGCCCCCGCAGGGCGTCACGGGGGGGAGCCCAACCAAACCAGTCCGCCAACGCCAACCCCCGGCAGGCCGCCGCCTCGCCCTTCTTGCACCCCGCCTCCAGCGGCGCCAGACCGCCCCACTTGCCACCAGCCCAATGCGTGGGGTCCAGCGGCAGCCAGTCCCCATCCTTCGTCTTGCGCCCGCCCACCACGGCCCGCGCCTCCTCCGGCGTCTTGCCCAAGCTCGCGCACACCGCCTCCCGCCCCAGGGCGCACGCCGCCAGCAGATAAGGCTCCGCCTCGGGCCCGGTCACGTCCGGCAGGTTCCGCGCCGCCATGTAGCAGCTCCGCGCCTGCCCCCCCGAACAAGCCGCCCGGTGATAGAAGGCCGCCCGCGCCGCGTCCGCCGGCCCCCCATCCCCCCGAGCCCACATCCCCGCCAGCTCCCCGCAAGCCTCCGCCACCCCCAAGAAACACGCCCGCCGGTACAGACGCCGCGCCTGCGCCGGGTCCTCCGCCCCGCCCTCGCCCTCGAACCAGAGCGTCCCCAGCTCGCTACACCCCGGCCCGTGCCCCGCGTCACAAGCGATCTTCAGGAGCTTCCGCGCCCGCTTGGCGTCCTCGCGCACGCCATCCCCGTTCGCATACGCCACCCCCGCCTGATAGCAAGCCCCAGGCACCGGCTGCTTCGTCTTCGTGCAAGCCGCCTCGCTGGGTGGCCGCTTCGCCCGCTTGGCCCAGCCCGAACCGCCGCTCGCGGCCCACAACGCCAAGCTCATCCCCCCCAGCACCAGCATCCGCATCGCCCACCGCATCGCTCACCTCACCGCCGTCCGTCTCGCCGCCGTCGCGCCCGAACCCCCACGCGCGTCGGCCCGCGCGCCCGGAGCGTAACACGCCCCGACCCGCGCGGGCCGTCGCACATTCCAGCAGAGAATGCGGGCCTACTTCCGGCCCCGCGCCTTGCGCTCCTGGAGCGCCCGCTTGAGCAGGATCTTCCCAGGCACCTGCGCCGAGCAATCCCGCCCCTTCCACTTGAGGACCCGGAACTCCACCCGCCGGTTCTTCTCCTTGTCCTTCTTCGTCCGCTCCGGCGTCACCTTGGGCAGATACTCCCCAAAGCCCACGGCCCGCAGCCGCGACCCCTTGATCCCATGCTTCTTCAGGTACTTCACCACCGCCTTGGCGCGCTTGGCGCTGAGCTTCTGGTTGTACCGCGCCGTGCCGTCGCTGTCGGTGTGCCCGCCGATCTCCACGAGCTTCACGTCCGGGTAGGACTTGAGCACGGCCACCGCGTCATCCAGCACGGAATACGACCGCTTCTGGATCTTCGCCTTGTCATACTTGAAGTGGATCTTTGGCAGGTCGATGACGCACTTCTGCTCGTTCACGTCCGGGCACCCGTCGTCATCCGCCACGCCGTTCTTGTTCTCCGGCTCCGTGGGGCAGGCGTCCTCCGGATCCAAGATCCCGTCGCTGTCGCCGTCCGTCTCCGGGCACCCGTCCTCGTCGAAGACCTCGTCCATGTCCTCGGCCTCGTTCGGGCACTTGTCCACCTCGTCCAAGACCCCGTCGCCGTCGCCGTCCGTCTCCGGGCACCCGTCCTCGTCGTCGATGCCGTCCTTGTCCTCGGCCTCGTCCGGACACTTGTCCACGTCGTCCAAGATCCCATCGCCGTCGTTGTCCACGTCCGGACACCCGTCATCGTCCTGGAACCCGTCCTTGTCCTCGGCCTCCATGGGGCACTTGTCCGACACGTCCGGGAGGCCGTCCTTGTCGTTGTCTAGGTCCGGGCAGCCGTCGTCGTCCTGAAAGCTGTCCACGTCCTCGGGCTCCATGGGGCAGCTATCGTCCCGGTCCACGAGCCCGTCACCGTCCGCGTCACGCACCGGCGCCGGCGTGTAGTTGTACCCGGCGAACACCCGCACCCCAGGCGTCCCATACCCCTGGGACAACCCGCGCCCCAACCCGAAGGTGATCGCGTGGTTCTCCACCGGCCAGTACCGCCCCGCCAGCGCCAGCTCCACCGGCCGCTCCTCGGCCTGGGCGTCGATGTCCGGGTCCGCCACGACCTTCCCGTTGAGGTCCAACATCACCGCCCACTTCTCAGGGCCATTCCCGAGATCAGGACGCCACTCGAAGCCCATCCCGTAGGTCAGCTCGTTCCCCACCTGGATGTTGAAGAGCTGCTGGTCGTCCGCGAACCGCACCCGGTAGCCCAACGTCGCCGCCACCCGCACCGTGTCGCTGAACAGGTACTCCGCCGCCACCCGCGGCTCCAACGTCACGCCGCCCACGCCTTGAAGGGCCTCCTTGTCGCCGCTGGGCACGGACAGCACCGCCAGCAGCGCCAGGCCGAACCCCTCGGCCTTCTTGTCGGGGCCGAAGATCTTCCACTTGGGATAGACGCGCAGATCCCCCATGACCGTGGAGGCCAGGTTCTCGTTGGGGCTCAGCGTGCGCCCCGCGTCCCCGGCCTGCTGAAACAGCGTCACCGGCACCGACACGCCCAGCTCCAGGACGTCGAACAGCCCAAAGGCCGCCGTGGCGTCGAGCTGGAGCTGGTGCTGGAGGAGGTCCACCTGCTCGCCGTTGGACAGCCGATGCAACACCAGCGGCTCATAGGCGTAGTTCAGGTAGAACCCGCCCGCCACGTCCAGGTGCTTGAGGACCTGCATGCTCTGCACGCCCACGTAGTTCAGCGTCCCGCCCGGCGCCGGCTCGAAGAGCTGCGCCGGGACGTTGCCGTCCAACGGGTTCGACTGCGCCCGCGCCCCGGGCGCCGCGATGGCCGTCATCACGACCAGCGCGGTAGCCACGGCCGCCGCCGCGGGCTTGCCCGCCGACCGCCGCCGACGGCGCGCGAACCACCCGAGCACCAGCAGCGCCGCCAGCCAGGGCAGCGCGCCCGCGCCGCCCCAGCCGGCCTCGCAGCCGCCGCCGCCGTTCGCCACGATCTTGTCGCAGATGCCGTCCTCGTTCAGCGACCAACCGGGCGCGCAGGTGGGCTCGGGGATCTCCACGTCCACGCACTCGCCCTGCTCGTTGCGGACCTGCCCCGGCCCACACTGGGCCGCGTTGCCCGTGACCTCCGCCGTCGTGGAGCAGTCCACGGTCGTCGCATTCCCCGACGGGTCCGTGGCCGTGGCCGTCCACGACACGGCGTAGCTCACCGTCGTCCCCTCGGGCACCGCCGTCGCGTCCACCACGACCTTCACCGTGTCGCCGTCCATGGTCACCGTGCAGCCGTCCACCGCGTTGCCCTCGGCGTCCACGCAGGTGGCGTCCGCCACGGTCACCGCCGCCGCGCAGTTGTCCTCGCCCGTGGCCCGGATGACCGCGGGCAGGTCCGCGTTCGCCAGCGTCGCCGGGGCGTTGCAGGCCACCGTGGGCGCCGTGCCGTCCGTCACCGTGAGGTGCGTCGTACAGCTCAGCGGGCTCGCCGTGCCCTCGTCGGCGGTGAAGATGACGTCGTGCTCGCCCACGCTGTAGGCGCGCGTGTCGGCGGTGAGCGTCACCGTGGGCGTGCACTGGTCCACGACCTGCGCCGTGAGCACCTCGTCCACCTGGCAGGCGTCCGCCGGGACCTCGAAGCTCACGTCGGGGTCGCACGTGATGGCCCGCGGCTGCCCGGCGCCCACCGTCACGTCCGTCGTGCAGGTGGCCTGGTTGCCCGCCGCGTCCACGGCCGTGAAGGTCACCGTCGTCGTCCCCACCGGGAACAGCGCCGGGGCGTCGCTCACGAGGGTCACGCCGTCGGGATCACACGCGTCGTCCACGGTAGGCGTCAGCGCCAGCGCCGCGCCGCACACGCCGTCGTCCGGCGTCACCTCGTGGGCCTCGGGGCAGGTGAGCACGGGCGGCGTCGTGTCCACGATGGTCACGTTGGACACGCAGCTCGACGTGTTGCCGGCGGCGTCCGTGGCCGTCCAGGTCACGGGCGTCGTCCCCACGGGGAAGGTGGCCGGCGCGTCGTTCGCCAGGGTCACGGGCTGCCCGCAGGCGTCCCAGGCGCTGGCCGAGCCCAGGGCCACGTCGGCGTCCAGCGCCATGGGCGCCCCCGCGCACTCGATGGGCGCGGCGTACACCGGGCACGTGAGCTCGGGCGCCCCCGTGTCCACGCTGCACACCACACAGCTCGTCTCGGGCGCCGTGGAGATCCACCCGCGGTCGTCCCCGTCGTAGGCCGCCACGCCCACGGCCTGGCCGGCCGCGTTCACCGCCACGGGCGCCACCGTCGTCGTCCCGGGCAGCACGCCCAGGTCGCGCAGCGCCGCGCCGGGCCACCAGATGGCCGCCCGCGCCGCGCCGCCGGCCGTCGTCGCGGCCACGACCACGTGGTCGCCGTCCGACAGCGCCACGGCGCGGGTCGTCGCCCCGCCCAGCGTGCCGATGTCCGTCACGCCGGCGCCCGGGGCCGCCCCGTCCTCGGGCGCCCAGAACAGCGTGTTCGTGGCCCCGAAGGCCGTCGTGTAGGTCGCCACCGCGTGGCCCGCCGCGTTGAGCGCCACGGGGACCGCCGCCGCGCCGCCCGCGGGCAGCGTGAGGTCGGTGGCCGTGGCCGCGCTCGTGGCCGCGTCCCAGTCCCAGATCACGACACCGCTCGCGGCGCCATCGCCCCGCGTGCCCAGGAAGCGCGCGCCCTCCACGGCCACGACCGTGGTGTCGGCCGCCGCGTCCAGGGCCGTGAGCGCGTCCGCGGCGTCGCCCACCGTGTAGGCGAGCGCGGCGTGGGTGCCGTCGGCGCGGGTGCCCTGCACGGCCACGAGGTCGCCGGAGATGCCCACGGCCTTGGAGGCCGCCATGTCCGCCGGGGTCAGGACGGTCAGGGCGTCGGCCGTCCAGACGAAGGCGTGGGTGGTGCCGTTGAGGGTCAGATCCCCCGCGACGACGCCCGTGTCGGTGACGCCCGCCACGTGGAGGTCGGTGGGCGCCGCGGCGAGGGCGGACAGGTCGGCCGTCTCCCAGCCGCCCTCCATGCCCTGGACGCGGTTGAGGGTGTGGGCGCCGGCGTCGGTGCCCACGCCCGCCACCCAGTCGTTGGCCACGACGGGCAGGAACCGGCTGTCCGTGGAGCTCTCGATAGCCCACAGGATCTCGTCGCCCGCGGCGTCGCGGTGGAAGACGGAGGTCGTGCCGTCGGGCGCCTCCACCCAGCCGGCGATGTGCCCGGCCGGGTCGATGGCCGTGGCCGCCGAGGAGACGGCCGCGCCGTCGGCCAGCGTGGGCGCGATGTTCTCGAGGGTGCCGGCCTCCCAGCGGAAGGCCTGGGCGGCGCCCGTGTCGTCGGCGCTCTCGCCCACGACGACGCCGGCGTCGTTGAGGGCGTGGGGCGTGGAGGTCACGCCGCCGAGGGTGCCGAGCGCCGTGAGGGTGATGGGGCCCTGGCCGGCGTCCGCCACCGGCGCGAGCTCACACTCGCCCGTGGCGGCGTTGCAGCCCGTGACCGCGAAGCACGCATTGGGGGCCTCGCAGGGCTTGGCCTCGCCCGCCTGGCAGACGCCGCCGGCGCAGGTGTCCGCCAGCGTGCACAGGTCGCCGTCCTCACACGGGGTGCCGTCCTCGGCCGGCGGGTCGTCACACGTCCCCGTCGCCGGGTTGCAGGTCCCCGCCACGTGGCAGTCGTCCGAGGCCGCGCAGACCACGGGGTTGGACCCCACGCACAGGCCCTCGGTGCAGGTGTCCGTCTGCGTGCAGAGGTCGCCGTCGTCGCAGGCCGTGCCGTCGGGGGCCAGCGTGGACACGCAGCCCACGAGCGCGTCGCAGGCGTCCACGGTGCAGGCGCTGCCGTCCTCGCAGCCCAGGATGGCGCCCGCCACCTGGTTCGAGGTCTGGGGCGGCAGGCCGTCGGCCATGAGGGAGGCCCGGGCGGCGTAGAGCGAGCCGCTCGGCGCGTCGGCGTTCACCGCCATCGTGTAGGTCAGCGTGCCGGTCTGGCCCGGGGCCAGGTCGCCCACCGTCCAGGTCAAGGTCCCGCTGCCGCCCACCGTGGCGCCGCCGGCGTCCACGACCGTCATCTGCGCGGGCACGGTGTCCGTGACGACGACGCCGCTCAGGGGGGCGCCCGTCTGGTTGGCGTAGGTGAGCGTCACCGCCAGCCCACCGCCGGGCAGGGCGCAGGCCGCGCTCAGGGACTTCACGAGCGTGGCCGTGGCCTCGCAGTGCGTGGCGACCAGCGCCACGGGAGAGGCGATGGCGCCCGAGGTGGCCTTGCCCTGGGCCTGGTTCGCCAGGAAGGCGTCTCCCGCCGGGCCCACCGTCGTGGCGTAGCCCACGGTGAGGGCCGCGCCGGGGGCGAGGGTGCCCAGATCCCAGGTCAGCAGCGGCGCCGCCGAGTCGTCCGCGCCCTGGCCCACGATGCTGCCGGGCACGTAGAGGGCGTTGGCGGCCAGCTCGTCCGTCAGGGTGACGGTCTGAGGCGTGGGCGTCGTGTTGCTCACGGTGAGCGTCCAGGCGATCTCCGCGCCCGCCGCGCCGCAGGCGACGTTCGTGTCGGCGCTCTTGACGACGTGGACGCCGCCCTCGCCGGGCGCCGTCACGGCCACGACGTCGTAGACGCCGTCCGCCGGGCAGGTCCCGCCGCCCGTGATGTCGTAGCCACCCGCGAGCGTGGCCGGGCCCGCGCCCGCCGCGACGGTGAACCGCACCGAGCCGCTGTCGCCCGGCTCCAGGTCGCCCAGCGGGTAGGTGAGCGACGTGGCCGTGGCGTCCGCCGTCAGGGTCGTGCCGGCCGGGATCTGCGCCTCGATCGTGGCGTCGGTGATCATCCCGCCGCCGTCGTTCGCGTAGTAGATCGTGTAGGTGATCTCGTCCCCGCCCTCCACGGTCGCCCGGCTGGCGACCGCCGCGTGGACGAGGTGCCCCAGGGCGTCCGTCACGGTGGTCGTGCCCGTGGCCTGGTTGTCGGCGGCGTTGGCGTCCTCCGTGGGGTTCGTCGCCAGCGAGGCGATGCTCACCTGGTTCGCCAGCTCGGCGCCCAGGAAGTCGCAGCCGGGTACGGTGAAGGTCACCGTGGTCGAGCCCGTGTCGCCCGGGTTCAGCGTGCCGAGGGTCCAGCCCTGGTCGCCGCTCGGCAGGGTGCCGAGGTCCGGCGTGGAGCCCGTCACCGTGGCGTCGGCGGGCGGGACCTCCGTGAGAGCCACCTCATCGACCGGCGCGTTGCCGTTGTTGCCGTAGTGCACGGTGCAGGTGATCTCGCCGCCCGCGGGCGCCGTCTCGGGGCAGTCCACCGTCACCCAGAGGTCGGGGAAGTCCCCGATGACGACGGTCACCGAGTCGGCGTCGTTGGCGGCGTCACAGTCGGCGCCCTTGGTGCCCACGGTCCACCCGAAGGAGCCCGTGGTGCCGGCGGCGGCGACGGTGGGAGCCGTCGCCTCCACCTTCACGGAGGCGGACTCGCCGGCGGCGAGCGGGGTCGGGCCGAAGCTGGTGGTGGCGCCGGGGAGGAGGGTCCAGCCGGCGGGCAGCGGGCCCATGGAGCCCGTGGCGTCGGCGATGGGGCCGGGCCCGTCGTTGGTGATGGTGGCCGTGAGGGTCACGGTCTCGCCGGGGTGCACGACGGAGGGCGTGACGGCGAGGCTCACCTGGAGGTCGGCGGGCTGGACACCGATGGTCGCCGTGGAGGAGTCGTTGTCCTCGGAGATCTCGGGCGTGACGGTCGTGACCGTCGCCGTGTTGGCGATGCTCGTCACGCAGGCCGGGTTCACGGCCGCGTCGAAGGTCACCGAGGGGTTCTGGTCGGTCTGGTAGAGGACCGTCCAGTCCAGCAGCGCGGGCATGGCGGCCCCGGCCTTGGGCCAGACCCAGCCGTTGTGCCCGCCGTCGTAGCCGGTGACGTGGCCGCTCTCGGCCAAGGGGTACATCTGGGCGCCCAGCAGCCCGTCCGCGCGGGCGGGCAGCTCTTGGATGGTGCCGTCGGGCTCCATCCGGAACAGCTTGTAGGTGGACGCGGCCTTCTCGGCCTTGGCGCCGCCGATGGGCACGGGGATGCTGCTCTTGGTCTGCTGGAACAGGCCGACCTGCCCGGCGTCGTTGATGGCCCCCGCCTTGGCGTCGACCAGGGGGACGAGGGTCACCGTGTCGGTGGTCAGGTCCCAGATGAAGGGGGTGGTGCTCCCGCCCGCCAAGGGCGTGCCGTACCCCACCACGGTCGTGTCGTTGCAGGCCAGAGCGCGGTACATCATGGGGTTTTGGGGGTCGCCCGTGGGCGCCTGCCGCAGATTCTGGGTGTCGTGCTCCCACGCGAAGGCGTAGTAGAGGGTCTGAGCCCCCAAGTTCATGGAGATCGTCCCGCAGACGTTCCCGTTGGCGGCGAGGTCGGCGAAGGTGGACGAGCCGGCCCCGGTGGGCGGGACGATGGCGGTCAAGGCGCCGCCGGGCTCGGCGAAGAAGACCCCGTGGTATGGGGTCCCGGCGTAGGTCGCGGAGCCGGCGATCTGGCTCGCCTCGTTGATCTGGAGGTAGGTCGGGCGCTCCAGCCGCCCCGCCCCCTGGCCGGGGACCACACCGCGATCCGTGAGGACGCCGTTGGCCCAGGTGAAGACGTGGAGGTCCGGCAGGTCTCCGCCGCCCTGGAGCTGCCAACCCACGACCACGCCGGAGTTGTTGATGCCGGTGGCGATGGCGTCCACGGGCAGGTCCTTGGCGGCCACCGGCTGCTGCCCGCTCCAGATGAAGGGCTGCAGCTCCCCGTCGACAGTGGTCATCTCCCCCGCCACCCAACCCTGGTCGTTGACGGCGTAGCCGATGGTCTTCCACGAGCTCGTCAAGGCATAGTCGTTCAGCTCCTCCAGGCCCGTGGCGTCGCTCCAGCGAATGGCGCCATACTCGCACCCACCGGGCTTCAAGACCTTGGAGCCCGTGGCCCACACGCCGCTCGGGCTGATGGCCGTCATGGCCCCGGTCGCGATGCCGCCATCGGACTTGGCGCAGTCCAGCGGGGGTTCGCCCAGGGGCCCGACCTCGTAGTAGGGGCTGGACTTGGTGCCGGACAGGGTGGCCTGGAGCTGGAGCGTGGGGTGCGCCGAGGGGTCGATGCCCGAGAGGTCCACGACGCCCGCCGCGTCCAGGATCACGTCCTCGTAGCCCGGGATCGGGAGGCCCGTCTGGCCGTCCAGGACCGCGTAGTGGATCTCGTTCAGGCCCTCCTCGGTGGCGTCGTGGATGACGGCGCGCTGCCACTGGAGGACCGTGCCCTCACCGTCCGCCGGGAAGACCGGCGAGGTGTAGGTCCCGTCAGCCGCGAGGTCGGCCCCCGGCATGCAGTCCAGGGCCGGCTCCAGCCAGGCGCAGGCGTCGGGGTTCTTGGGGTCTTGGGCCAGGCAGGACTCGTAAGTCTGAGCGGCGTCAGCGCAGACGACCTCGCACAAGTCGATGGTCGTCTCGCACGGCGGGACCTTGCAGGGCTCCTGGACCGCACTGAGCTGCGGGCAGGTGCTCATGGCGCACTGGTCGCAGGTGAAGGTGGCCTCCATGAGCGTGAGCGCGTCCGGGTTGAGTCCGCGCGCGCCCTTGGCTGCATTCACGATGGCCCCGGCGTACTCCGCACACTGGTCGTAGGCCAACCACCAGTTCTGGAACTGGTCGGTGGTCGCGGCACAGCGGTCGCCCGCGCACTTGCCGCACGCGTCGCGCGGGGCCAGCCACGCGCAGTGGGCCACGTCGCCGTCGTCCACGATGGACTCGTCCTTCAAGCACTGGGCGTACTCGGCGGCCAGGTTGGAGAAGGCCCCCAGGCAGGCGTTCTCCCAGCGGAGCATGGTGCAGTCCGCGGGGCCCGCGGTCGTGGGGCAGCTCGTGGTGGCCTCCCAGCAGCCGTCCCACACGCTGTGGGCGATCCCCACCTCGGGCTGGGCCTCTACGCACTGCGCGAACGAGCCCCCACCCTGACGGCACTTCTGGTAGTTGGCGTAGGCGTTGATGGCGTTCTTCTCACACTGCGCCTGCGCCAGGTCCCAGGACGAGTCGGTGATTGCCGCGGTGCACGCCTGGTGGCACTTCACGCCCGGCTTGTCGTCGATGCAGTAGGTGGGCAGCGGGTCGTTGGGGCTCAAGCACGGGGCCTCCTGACTCCACTTGCAGGCGGGATCCTCGGCGGCGGCGCAGCAGGCGTCCTGGCCGTCGAAGCCCACGTCCGGGGGGATCGAGGTGCCGAACGAGGAGCACTTCACGTTCGCGCAGAGATCCGCCGAGCCCGCGGTGACCAGGTCCAGCGGGCTGCCGCCGTCGCTCGCCGTGGTCCCGTCATAGGTGCCCAGGTCGAACTGCGGCGTGGTCGTCGCCGCGAAGACCACGTTGGCCGGCGCGGGCAGGGGGCTCGTCCACACGACGCGCACGCCGCGGACGTTGGGGTCCAGGCTGCCCGTGGGCCCGGTGGGCTGGTAGCTCCAGGTGCCCGAGCCGTCGTCGTAGAGGACGTCCATGGTCGCCGGGTCGATGTGGCCCAGCGAGCCCACGATGAAGGTCACGTCCGCGGGGAGCATGTCCTCCAAGACCACGCCCTCGGCCGCGAAGTCGCCCGCGTTGCCGTACTCCAGCGTGTAGTGCAGCGTGTCGCCCGCCATCGCCGTGGAGTCCGAACCGGCCGCGTCGGACGTCGCGTTCGTCACGGACTTGTCCACGAAGGGGTCCGCGCGGAAGACGGTGAAGCCGTCCTCGTCGGTGTTGTTCGCGAGGAGCTCCTCCTGCTCGTTCACGGCGGGGTCGAAGTCCTCGCGGTAGTCCGTCACGACGGTCGCGACGTTGGTCACGGGGGTGGCGTTGGGCACGGCGTCCAGCACCTGCACGGTGACGGTCAGCGTGGCCTTGTCGCCGGGCAGCAGGCCCAGGCGCCGGTAGTAGAGGTCCCCCGCGGTGGGCTCGGGGGCGCCCAGGTACCAGGTGTCGCCCACGTGGGTCCACGGGACGGTCAGGCCGCTCTGCCCGAGCCGGGCGTTGTCCAGCCCGATGGGCGTCACGGCGTCGCCGTCGGCGTCCACGATGCTCACGGCGGCCGAGCTGTCGCTGAGGAAGGCCACGGTCGGCGGCAGCGGGTCGACGATCTTCAGGCCGTGGGCCTCCACCGTGCCGGTGTTCTCCACGACGAAGGTGAAGGTCGCCGTGCTGCCGGGCAGGGCGCCGGGGAAAGCGCCCTGGGGGTCGGAGGTCAGGTCCAGGGCCACGTCCACGCCCGGCGTCCGCGACAGGACGCAGGCCTCGTTGTTCGTGGGGTCGTCGTCCGCCGGGGCGCCGGCCGCCGTCATGGCGATGCTCACGCACCCCTCGAACTGGGTGCCGGCGAGCAGGGGCAGGCCCGTGGGGTCCTCGATGGCGAGGTCGATGAGGACCTCGTAGGGCCCGTCGAAGGCGCCCAGGTCGCCCGCGTCGATCTTCACGTAGGTCACGGTCTGACCGGCGGCCTGGGTGGCGTCCAGCCACCCGGGGTCGTCGCAGCTCGGCGGGGCCTGGTCCAAGGCCACCGTGTGGAAGGACAGCGTCTCGCCGTGGCTCGCCAGGGCGGACACGAACTGCACGTCGGGCTGGCCGTCCGTGGCCGTGGGCCCGTCAGGCAGGCGCTCGATGAGGCAGGCGCCGGGCGCCGGCTCCTTGGAGTCGTTGCCGTAGGTCGTGGTGTAGGTGACGACCGTGCCGGGCTGGACGAGCGGCGGGCCGGTCTTGTCCACGTACAGGTCGGGCAGCGGCGTGGTGACCGTCACCGTGCCCGTGTCGGGGTAGTCGGGGTCCTGGCCCGTGGGGGTCGTGGCCGTGGCCGTGTTCTCCAGGGGCGTCCCGGGGGGCGTGCCCGCGTCCACGCGGGCCACGAACGAGATCACCACGTCGCCGGAGTGACCCGGGAAGACGCCCGGGGCGTCCCCGGCGTGCGTGAGGGCGTTGCCCCAAGCGACGCTCCAGGTGAGGGTCTGGCCAGAGACGACCGGCTCGGGGCTGCCGCCCTGGACGCTCCAGCCGGAGGTCAGCACCGTCGCGCTGTTGGCCACGTAGGTCATCCCCGCCGGCAGCGTGTCGGTGAGCACGACGTCATCCGCCGGCCAGGCGCCCTCGTTGGACAGCACGAGGCGGTAGGTGACCGTCTCCGTGGCCCGCGGGTCCGCCGTGTCGGCCAGCTTGCGCGTGTAGAGGTCGGCGTTCTGGACCAGGGTCGTCCAGGTGTCGAAGACCGAGGTCACCACGCCCGCGTCGTTCTCGGCGCTGCCCGCCACCTGGTTCGTGATGAGCGTCCCCGAGGTCGTCCCGGCCAGGACCGTGGCGGTGATGGTCAGGGTGCCGCCCTCCAGGGAGTCCAGCGACGCGATGGACACGGTCACCTGGTCGCCGTTGACGTCGATGGCCGGGGCGGGCCGGTTGGGGTCATTCGCCAGGGCCGCGGCGTTCCACGTCCAGCTCGTGGTCACGGTGGCGAGGTCCAGCTCGGCGGGGAGCGTGTCGGTGATGACCACGTTCGAGTCGTGGTTCGTGGAGTCGTTGTAGAAGGCCACCTGGTAGGTCACGGTGGACTCGGCGGGGGCCACCTCGGGGCCCGTCTTGTCGAGCTTCAGGCTGGGGTCGGCCGACACGGTGAAGCGCACCTTGTTGCCGATGGACTGGGGGACGCTCTGGGCGGTGATCCCGGCGCGGTTGAACAGGACCTCGCCGGGCGTGGTGGACACCACGCGCAGGGTCATGTCCACCGAGCGCAGGGTGTCCGTGGCGAGCTGCGCCGGGGCGAGCGTGGGGTCGTCCACGAGGAAGGCCACCCACTGGGGGTCCATCCCGGCGGGAGGCGCCACGCGGCCCGTGGCGGCGTCGAGCGTTCCCGGCTGGAAGTGGGCGTGGATGACCGCGTCCGACCAGGTGTAGCCCATGGACAGGTAGGCGGGCAGCGCGGGGTCGTCGCTGAACCAGACCTCACCGAAGACGTCGGTGGGGGTCGAGGGGAAGACGGGCGCGGCGGCGTCCACGAGCTGCCAGCCGGGCAGGATCGCGTCTACGAGCCAGGTCTTGCGGCTCGGGGTGCGCCCCGTGTTCACGTAGCGCAGGGTCATGTGGACCTCGGTGTCCGGGGCGCCCACGGAGAGGTCCGTGGACTTGGAGACCTGCAAGTAGGGCGAACCGAAGGTCGTCGTGGTCTGCGCCAGGTGCGCGGACACCGAGCCGCAGTCGTCGTCGTTGGCGGTGAGATCCACGCCCAGGTTGAACGACGCGCCGTCCAGGACGCCGCGCGGGACGGGGAGGGTCATCACCACGTGGCGCGAGGCGCCCGGGGGCAGGCTGGCGTAGGAGATCCGCACGACGCCCGAGGCCGCCTGGCTGTAGTCCACGCTGCCACCCGTGCCCGGGTTCAAGGCCGAGGGCTGGAGGATCGTCGGCACGCCGTTCACGTCCACGGTGGGCAGGTGGATGGTGGCCTCGACGTCGTAGGCGGGGTCGATGGGGTTCTGCGCGGTCGTCATGTTGTTGACGAACAGGTGGTAGGTCACCGACTCGCCCACGCGGACGTCCGTGGGGCTGTCCGAGAGCGTGGAGTGCGACAGGTCGGGGCGGCGCGGGGCCACGTTCACGACCTCGTCGTTGGTGACCGAGATCCCGCCGCCGTCGATCATCTGGGGCGCGGCGGCCCCCAGGGGCGTGTACGAGTACACGTGGAACAGGCCGCGGTTGGTCACGGCGAACTCGTCACACGCCTGGGCCGGGGGGTTCACCTGCACCGTGATCTTGCCCGTGGCCGCGCTGTCCACGCCCGCCTCGGGGAAGTAGCGCGAGGCGATGTGGTCCACGCGGAAGGCGACCCACCGGACGGTGGACGGGTCGGCCGGCGCGGTCGTCGTCCAGCCGCCCGTGAGGGCGCCCGTGGCGGGGTCGAAGTCGGGCGCGTCCGTCCAGTCGGCGCCGTCGCCCGTGTGGTAGTAGACCTCGCCGGTCACCGCGCCGGGGAGCGACGCGGACAGGAAGCTCACCGCGTCGGGGATGCGATCCAGCATGACCAGATCGTCCAGCGCCGAGGCGCCGTCGTTGGACGTCCGCAGGTACCAGGAGAACACGTCGCCGTAGGTCACGGTCTTCTCGGCGTTGTCGTTGCCCGCCGTGATCCCCACCGTCCCGCGGATCTCATCGCCCTTGGCGAAGTTCCCGTGAGGGTCGTCGGGGATGCCGATGGTCACCAGCGCCCCGTCCTGGGCCTGGTCCCCGCACTGGGACGGGCGCGACGAGCGCAGCCACGCCTGGTTGTCCACCGTCGTGCCGTCGGCCAAGGTGGGCAGCAGCGACACCGTGTAGTCCAGGGAGAAGTGCTCGCCCACGGTGAGCGAGGACAGGTCCCACCACACGCTGTGCGGCGGCACGGTCACGCAGCCCTGGGTGAACCCGCTGGCCGTGTACTGGCCGCCCTGGGCGACGTCGAAGCCGCCCGTGCCGTAGGCGGGGTCGATCTTGCCCACGAGATCGCTGACGTCGTCGAAGACGATGGCCTGGAACAGCTCCTCGCCACACTGCTGCCCGGCGGTGCGGTAGTTCCAACCGGCCAGCCGGTAACCCAAGACGGTGCCCGCCTCGGCGTACCACTGGCCCGCGATGCGGTAGGCGCCCACGGACGGCTCCTTGTCCAGGTAGGGCCCGGGCGTGGAGCTGATGGTCACGGTGGCCTCCGGCGCGCTCGCTGGCGCGCCGTTGCTGGCGAAGGCCTGGGCCGACGACGTGTAGGTCATCTGGTCGAGCAGCCCCTGGTTCGTGCGCACGGTGAAGAAGAGCCCGAAGGTCTCGCCCGCGTGGCGCGTGCCCAGATCCCAGTAGACGCTGTTCGCCGGCACGGTGACGCCGTGCACGGTCAAGGGGGCCGCGCCGGTCACCTGCCCGCCCTGGGTGGCGGACACGAAGGACACGGAGGTGTCCTGGGCCGTGTCGTTGGCTCCGGGCGTGGGGAGCGGAGCCACGACGACGACGTCCTTGGCGTCCACGAAGGAGGCCGAGACGCCCACGCGGAAGGTCATCGTCGCCGCCGAGCAGGCGGTGGGCTGCTGGGGCGCGAGGGTCACGGCCAGCACCGTCAGCGGCGTCCAGGTGACCTCCAGCGCGCTGACGGTGGGGGCGATGGCCCCCACCTTGGTCAGCGTCACCGACACCCGGATGGGGGCGTCCGCCGCGGCCGCCGTGATGGGCGCCATGAGCGTGTAGCCCGCGGTGTCCGAGGGCGCGAGGGCCAGGGTCTGGAGCACGCCCCCCTGGGCGTCCAACACCTGCGCCGTGATGTCGCCCTGGGTGGCGAAGGTCGCGTCCAGGTAGACCTTCCCCCAGCCCGACGAGCTGGCCGGGTCGATGACGGTCGTCGCGAAGGTCCCCGACGTCTCCCCGGCGGCCAGGGTCAGGAGCCCGGCGGCGCCGTCGAGGGCGATGGAGGCGTCCGTCAGACCGCTCGCCACGGGCGCGAGCCCCGTGACGTCGGTGTAGGGGTCGATCCACGTCCCCGCGTTGTCGTCGGCCGTGGCGACGGCCCCCGCCGTCCCCGACCAGCCCAGCACCAAGGCCAGCGCCCCTAGAACTCGCACCCGACCGTACCGCATGACGTCCTCCCGTATCTTCCGCGAGCGCCGTCGCCGCGCTCCCCACCGTGCCCCATCCCGGGCCCAGGCTCGGGGCGGCCTCGATGGCCTCCCCGACGCGACTCGCTGGCGTCTTCCGCGTGCTCGGCGTCATAGCACGAACCGACCGGTCAGAGAACAAGGAATTTTATTGCGTCATAGCATACAGTTATCAACAACAACTATCTCCCGGCTCCGGCCGCGCGGGGGGTGTGCGAGGGTCATCCGTCGGGCCTCGTTTCCGGGCTTGGCGTTTCCCCCACGCGGCGAGTAGGCTCCGCCGCCCTAACGCGGCGACGCTCCTTCGGGGGCGCTGTCCACCGCGCGCGGGGAGCCCGCCGGCAACCAAGGAGACCCCTTCGATGGCCCTGTCCGTCCTAGCGCACGAAGACGAGTTCCACGCGGCCAAGGCCGAGCACCCCCTCCTGCTGGCCTATCTGTCCACGCCCACGTGCAACGTCTGCAAGGTCCTGCGGCCCAAGGTCGAAGCCCTGCTCGAGGAGCGTGGGGTCCCCGGCGTCTACGTGGACACGACGGCGCTGCCGGCCGTGGCGGGGCAGCTCCTGGTCTTCGCCGTGCCCACCATCGTGGTCTTCGCCGAGGGGCGCGAGTTCGCCCGGCTGAGCCGGCACCTGTCTCTGGGTCAGCTCGAGGCCGAGCTCGCCCGCGCCCAGCGCCTCATGGCCGGCTGAGCGCGGCCGGGGCGCACGCGGCCGGGGCGGGGCGTTCAGATCTCGGCCAGGATGGCGTCGCGCTTGGCGGCAAAGGTGGCGTCGTCGATGAGGCCCTGGTCGTGCAGGGCCTTGAGCTTCTTGAGGCGCGCCCCGAGGTCGTCCACCGACGCGGCCGCCGGCTGTGGGGTGGGGGCCGCGGCGGGGGCCGGTGCGGCGGGCCGCTGGGCCCCCAGGCCGCCCATGCTGGCGGCCATCATCTGCCCCATGGCCAGCCCCGCGCTCATGTCCATGGCCATGCCCGCCGTCCCCGAGCCCGAACCCGCCGCCTCGCGCATGGCCTGGGCGGCCTGGTACTGGGTGTATTGGGCCATGTTCCCGAGCGCGCCCATGGAGGCGCGCGTGTCGATGGCCTTCTCCACCTCGGGCGGCAGGGTGATGCTCTGAATGACGAACTTCGCCAGCCGCAGGCCGTACTCGGCGAACTGGGGCTGCATGGCCTGCTGGCAGCTCCGCGCCACGGCGTCGTAGTTCCCGGCGAGGTCCAGGGCGGGCACCTTGAGCTGCCCCAGCGCCGTCGTGAACGCCGAGACCAGCATCCCGCGCAGGTGCCCCTCGATCTCGCCGGTCGTCACGTGCCCGTCGGTGCCCACGAGCTCCTTGAAGAAGGTCGGCGCGCCCTCCTCGGTGACCTGGATGGCGTAGATGCCGTAGGCGCGCAGCCGCACGATGCCGAAGTCCGCGTCCCGCATGGTGATGGGGTTCAGCGTGCCCCACTTCATGTCCAGGTACTGGGTCGTGTTGATGAAGTAGACCTCGGCCCGGAAGGGCGAGTCGAAGCCGTACTTCCAGCTCGCCAGCTTGGTGAGCACGGGGAGGTTCTGCGTGGTCAGCGTGTAGGTCCCGGGCGGAAAGACGTCGCCCATCTGCCCCTCGTTGACGAAGATGGCCACCTGCCCCTCGCGGACGATGAGCTGGGCCCCGTTCTTGATGGCGTTGTCGTTGTGGGGGAACCGCCACACCAGCGTGTTGGTGGTGTTGTCCGTCCACTCGATGATCTCGATGGTCTGGGTCGCCAGCCAGCTAAAGAGCCCCATATCGCCGTCCTCCTGTGCGCCTGTTGCGCGTCTCGCGCGCCTACCTCACCGTACCCGGCACGCTACTCTGCCAGCTCGTCGATGGCCCGACTCAGCGGATCCTCCAGCCCCAGCGGCGGCTCCGCTGGCGCCTCCAGCGCGGCGCCGGACGCGGTGGTGGTCACCCCCGCGCGCTCGGCGATGCGCTCCAACTCTGGGCGCGCCTCGTCCTCGCCCAGCCCCGACCGCGCCACGGACGCGAGCCCCTGGAAGGCCTCCACGAGCTGCGCCGTCATGGTCTCCGTGAGATCACCGAAGGGCTCCACGGCGCTGGGATCGGCGAGCGCAGCCGCCGCCTGGACGATGGCGTCCGCCGTCGCCTCCAGGGCGGCCCGCACGGCGCCCTCGGGCACCGCATCCTTGGCCGCGACGTAGGCCAGCAGGGCGTCGCGCAGCCCCGGATCCACCAGCGGCCCCATGGGTGCCGTCCCGAGCACGGGCATGGGCTGCTGGGCGTTCCGGTAGGCCAGCGCCGCGGCCGCGAGCGCGCCGAGCACCCAGCCCACGGGGTGCACGGCCACACCCAGGACGGCGCCCGCCGCGAGCCCCCAGACCGGGAGTCCCTTGTGGAACGCGGCCCCCCAGCCCATGCGCGGCGTGGGCCCCTCGGCGACGGCGGCGGCCGTCTCGCGGGGCCCCAGGGCGTCGCGCAGCGCCTCCGCCGTGTCTCGCGCCAGCCCCTCTACGACCCGCACGCGCCCGGCGCGCAGCGCCTGGGAGGCCCGGGTGGGGTCCACGCCCTCGGCGACCGCGCGCAGCTTGCCCACGGCCTCGTCGCGGAACCGCTGGCTGGACACCGGTCCCGCCTCTACGGAGCAGTCCGCGCCGTCCAGGTCCGCGACCAGGACGCGCCCCCCGCACCGGTGGCACACGTCGAAGGGGACCGGCACGCTCTCCCCGCACCGGAGACAGGGCGCCCCGTCTCCGGCCGCGCGGACCGAGCGCGAGGCCTCGCCCCTGGGGACCAGCGTGCTCAAGCGTCCCCGCCCCGGACGTGCGCAGCGAGCGCCTCGTATCCGCCCGGCACCCCGAAGGCGGTCGCCATCCAGTGGAGCGCCTCCTGCTCCTCCTGGGACACGCGCCCGTCGCTCTCGATGACGCGCAGGGCGGCCCGCAAGAACAGGGTGCGGAGCCAGGTGGTCTCCAGCACCTCGTAGGCTTCCACGGGGTCGAAGGTCAGCGCGTCCAGCTCCGCCGCGAGGGCGGGCGCCCCCGCGTCGCGGCAGAACTCCTCGATGAGCGCGCGCTCCCCCGGGGACACGCCGTCGGTGGCCGCCAGGTGATACAGCCCGGCGGCGAACACCCGCACCTGGTCATCGCTGAGCCGCAGCGTCCCGCTGTCTCCTGGGCTCTCTCCCATGGGCTCCTCCTGGGGGCCGGGTTCGTGGCGAGGCGTCGTTCGGGCCCCCCGCCCACCCCGCCACGAGCACGTGGGGAGGACGAGGCGAGAGGGCCAGTCGTCCGTGAGGTTGGCCAGCAAGATAGGAGCGGGCCCCCGCGCGGTCAACCGGGCGCGCGACCCGCTCGGTCCGGGTTCTACGTGGGGCGTGTAGGCCTCGGGCGGGCGATTGACACGAACCGCCGCGGGCGGGATCGTCGGCCCATGCGAACCCAAGCCAACCTCGCCGTGCACCTCGGAGCGCTGGTGCTCCCCTTCGCCCTGGGTGCCGCGGGGCTGGCCGCGTCCTGCGGGGACGAGCCCTGTGAGGGCGCCTCTTGCGCTGGCCTCCCCGATCTGGGCGCCCCCGGAGACGCGAGCATGGGCGATGGCCCGGCGGAGGACGGGGTGACTGGCGCGGACGTAGGGGGGGACGGAAGCGCGGAGGATGGAGAAGCGCCGAGGGCTCCCCTTGGAGCCCCTTGTGGGGCGTCGCCGGAGTGCCTCAGCGGCCTGTGCTTCAAGCCCCCCGAGGGGGAGCGGTTCTGCACGATGCGCTGCTTCGGGCCCTGCCCCAAGGGGTTCGTGTGTGAGGACGTGGCCGCGACGAGCGTGTGCGTCGTGGACACGGCCTGCCAACCGGACTGCGAGGGCAAGCCCTGCGGCAACGACGGCTGCGGGGGCTCGTGTGGCACCTGCCCGGCGGGGCTGGAGTGCGCGCTGGGGGCGAGCGGCAGGCCCTTGTGCGCGGTGCCCAAGTCGCCGCTCGGTGCGCCGTGTACCCAGGGCTCGTCGTGCGAGTCTGGCATCTGCGCCGCCCTGCAGACCGGAGGCGAGACGGTGTGCGCCCAGCCCTGCTCACTCCTGTGCCCCTCGGGGATGCGGTGTGACCTGAACGCGCCGGGGAACCCCGAGCCGGGTGTAGGGCTGTGCGTCCCTATGGAGTGCCAGCCGAGCTGTGGTGGGAAGGAGTGCGGCGACGACGGCTGCGGAGGCTCTTGCGGGGCCTGTCCCAGCGGCGGGGTGTGCGAGGCGGGCGCCTGCCGCCAGCTCACCTGCGACGACGTGCCCAGCGTGGGGTGCTGCGTGGGCGACGTGCTGCACGTCTGCGCCAACGGGGAGCTCGACGAGGTGGACTGCGGCCTCCACCCCCACTGCGGGTGGAACCCGGTCTTCGCGGGCTACCTCTGCAACAGCGACGACGAGAGCGACCCCACGGGGGTCTATCCCCGGACGTGCGGCGTGGACCCCGCGGGGGGCGGCCTCGACTGTGCAGGGTGGGCGTTCTGCGCCGCGGCCTGTCCCCCTGGCGACCTGTGGTGCGTCCAGGGCTGCCGGGACAAGACGCTGGCCTCGGCGCGCCCCCTGGTGGACGCCATCGCCGCGTGCGAGGCCAGCGCCGGGTGCGCCTGGTCGGAGCCCTGCCTCACGGAGCACTGCCCGAGCTCCTGGGCGGAGTGCGTCGCCACGGCGACGACCGAGAGATAGAGCCCCAAAGCCCCAGCGGCCCAAGACGCAGCACCCGGCGCACGTGCACCAGTGGCCCCGAGCCCGGGCACCCAGATTCCTCTCACCCAGATTCCTCTCGGTCACCCTAACACCCCGGAACCTTTAGTAGTGACGGCGGACGCGGGGACACCCGGATTACTCTCGGTCACTCTAAGATCCTGAAACCTTTAGGGGGGCGTGGGG
>CAYZID010000021.1:0-37370 GCA_964478315.1 uncultured Myxococcales bacterium
CGCCCACACGCGGGATCCAAAGCCGAATCCCAGAGTAGGTGGCGGTTCGGGGGCCGCATCCTCCGGCACCCTCGGCCCCCTACACACGCACCCACGGTGGTAGGGTGAGGCCGTGGACCCGCACGCCCCCCCACCTCCCTCCACCCCGCCCAGCGCCGCTCCCCGCGCCGGTTGGCGTGGGCTCCGCGCCCCCCGAGGGCTCGCACCCGCGCTGGGGCTCGCGGCGGTCCTCCTCGCGGCCCAGGCGGCCTCGACGCTCGCCGCCCACACGCCCGCGTGGCCCACGGGACCAGACCTGGACACCCTGGTGGCCCTCGGCGCGCGCGCCAACCCGCCCCTGGACGCCGGCGAGGCCGAGCGGCTCGTCACCGCGGTCTTCCTCCACGACGGGCTGCCCCACGCGGCCATGAACGCCCTCTGGACCGCGCTGCTCCTCCTCCTGCTCCGACGCCTGGGCGTCGCCACCGCCGCCGCCGTGGGGGGCTGGGTCCTCACGGGCGCCGCGAGCATGGCCGCCTCCTGGGCCTGGGCCCCCGGTGTCACCGTGGGGGCCTCGGGGGCCGTCTTCGGCCTCCTGGGCTGGCTCGCGATGTCCCTGGCGCGACGCCTCCCCCGGGGACGGCGCGCCCTCCCCTTGGGGCTGGTCTTGGTGGCCGTGGGCGCCCCCTCGGCCGCGACCGGCGTGGACCTCGCCGCGCACGCCGGCGGCGCCGCGGCGGGCGCCACCCTGGGCCTCCTCCCCTGGCGCTGGGTGGCGCGGCGGTCGGCCCCCCTTACCGCCCTGGCCGCCGTCGTGTTGCTAGCCGCCGCGGGGCTCCGCGCCACCCACCTGGGGGCCCCGGCACCCCTGGCGCGGTCCCCCCAGCCGTCCGCGGACCTCCGCCTCCCAGCGATCGGGACCCCGGGCGCGTGGCGGAACGGGCGCTGCCAGCCCCACACCGCCGCGGGCCCCGGCGAGCTGGCCTGCGAGCAGCGCCCGGGGGGCTTCCTCGCGCTCTTGGGCCCCTGGCGGAGCCTCCGCGAGGCGGCCCCGGACGTCCCACGCCCCGCCGCGCCAGGAGGCTGCGCCTGGGCGACCGAGGGGGAACAGACGGCGGTGACCGTGCGCGGCGTCCCGCGCGGGAGCGCCGCTCCGGGGAGCGAGACGGCGCTCGTGTTCGCGGCCCTGTCGAGTCAGTGGACCGGCTACGCGCCCGTGTGGCGGGCCCTCACGGCCGGCCGATGCCCGCGTACTCGAAGCCCTGGGCCCGTACCTCGGCGGGCTCCCACAGGTTCCGCCCGTCATACACGCGGTCGCCGGCCATGAGCCCCTTGAGGCGGGCCCAGTCGGGGGTCGCGAACTGCTTCCAGTCGGTGACCAGGAGCAGCGCGTCGGCCCCCTCGGCGGCCTCATAGGGGTCGCCGACGATGGTCACGGTGTCGCCCATGGCCACCGCCGCGGTCTCGGCGGCCTCGGGGTCATAGCCCGTCACGGTGGCGCCGGCCTCGCTCAGCGCCCGGGCGATGGTGATGGCGGGAGCCTCGCGCATGTCGTCGGTGTCCGGCTTGAAGGCGAGACCCCAGAGGGCGAAGCGGCGGCCGGTCAGGTCCTCGCCCCATGCCTCCTGGATGAGGTCCACGAGCCAGCGCTTCTGCCGGGCGTTGACATCCTCGACGGCGCTGAGGATCTCCAGGTGGACGCCGCTGTTGGAGGCCGTGCGCAGCAGCGCCTGGATGTCCTTGGGGAAGCAGCTCCCGCCGTAGCCCACGCCGGCGCGCAGGAAGGCCGGCCCGATGCGGCCATCGCTGCCCATCCCCTCGCGGACCAGCTCGATGTCGGCGCCCAGCCGACTGGCCAGGCGGGCGAGCTCGTTCATGAACGAGATGCGCGTGGCCAGCATGGCGTTGGAGGCGTACTTCGTGAGCTCCGAGGAGCGGACGTTCATGACGATGAACTTCGCGCCGCCCTCCAGGATGGGGGCGTAGACGCGGCGCATGACCTCGGCGGCCTCGGGGCGCTCCACGCCCACGACGACGCGGTCGGGGTGGAGGAAGTCACCCACGGCGACCCCCTCGCGCAGAAACTCGGGGTTGGACACGACGTCGAAGGGGGCGTCGGTCCGTGCCGCGATGATGGCCTTGACGCGGTCGCAGGTGCCGATGGGCACCGTGGACTTGACGACCACCGTCGTGGGCGTATCGGCGCTGGCGTCCAGGGTGGCGGCGATGCCCTCGGCCACGGCCTCCACGTACTGGAGGTCGGCGGAGCCGTCCTCCCCGGGCGGTGTCCCCACGGCGATGTAGGCGACCTCCGCGCCGTCCATGGCCTCATCGAGCGCGGTGGTGAAGTGCAGGCGGCCCGCCTCCACGTTGCGGGGGACGAGCTCCTCCAGGCCGGGTTCGTAGATGGGCAGGCGCCCGGCGCGCAGCCCCTCGATCTTGGCCTCGTCCTGGTCCACGCAGGTCACGTCGTGGCCCACCTCGGCCAGGCAGGTGCCCGCCACGAGACCCACGTAACCCGTTCCAACAACTGCGATCTTCATGTCCACCTCGGTCGCGCGCCAGGCGCCCCGCCCGACGTCGTGGTGGGTCCTTATACTGAAAAGTCAGGGCCGGTTCGAGCGCCGATTGGGCGCCCAAGCCCGCGGAGGATCGACCCGGCGAGCAACCGCGCGCCTTGTTCGGGCTCCCCCCGTGCGGTAAACCCCCGCCTCGTCGCGGTCGTGCGCGGCTGACGCGGGGACGGAGACGCATGCGGACCTTCTTCACATGGACGCTGAGGCTGCGGTGGTGGGTGCTCGCCCTCATCGCGGGGCTCACCGTGTGGCTGGGCTGGCAGATCGTCCCGCTGAGCAAGATCACCTTCGACTTCTCTTTCAACCGGCTGTTCCTGGCCTACGGGGGGGATCAGGACGTCCTCCGACGCTTCCACGAGGAGTTCGGCGACGACGTGGGGCTCGTGTCCGTCCTGCTCGTGCTCCCCGACGGCGACGCGCCCCAAGGCGCGGCCGTGGGAGGGCCGCCAGACGCCGCGGGAGACGCGGCGGCCGACGTCCGGGCGCTCTCGGGGACGGTCTTCGCGCCGCCGGTCATGCACGCCATCGAGCAGCTCTCGCGCTGGCTCAAGGGGCGCCCGGAGATCGCCCAGGGGCAGGTCTTCTCCCTGGGCGAGCTGTCCGACCTCCACGGCGAGAGCATCCGGCCGGCCTTCCTCGCCTCCGAGCTGGAGGCGCTGGAGCGCGTGACCGCCCGCCACGGGGGCTGGGAGGCCCTCGCCCGCGCCCCGGAGAGGGCCAACGCCTCGCCCGAGCTGGCCGCATCCCTCCACCGCTACCGCGCCGCCGTCCGCGCCATCCTCGGACACCGCCTCTATGTCGGGCAGGTCGTCTCGGCCGACGCCCACGCCACGACGGTCGTGGGGCGATTCCGCCTGGACCACGCCACGCCGGCGAGCCGCGACGCGCTGCTCACGGCCCTCCCGGCGGCGGTGGACGACGTGCGCCCACTGCTGCCGCCCGGAGCCGAGGTCTACCTCTCCGGCGTCCCCGTGGTGGAGCAGACCTACGCGCGCATCACGCTGGGCGACATGGTCGCCTACATCCCCTTCATCTCCATCGTGATGTCCCTGCTGCTCCTGGTCCTCTTTCGACACCTGCACGCCCTCATCATCCCCATGGTGGCCCTGGGCATCGCCACGGTGTGGACCTTGGGGGTCATGCAGCTCCAAGGCGAGCCGCTCAACGTCATCAACAACATCATCCCCGTCATCGTGCTGGTCATCGGCGTGGCGGAGTCCGTGCACATCCTCGCCCGCTACTACCAGTTCGCCCACGCGTTTCCGGAGGACCAGAAGAACGCCGCCATCATCGAGACCATGGTCCACATGGCGCCCGCGTGCCTGCTGGCGAGCCTCACGACCGCCATCGGCTTCGGCTCGCTGGTGTCGGCGGCCATCCCCACCATCCGCACCTTCGGCCTCTACGCCGGGCTGGCCATCGTCTTCGCCTTCACCCTCCAGATGACCTTCATCCCCGTGGCCCTGTCACTGGTCCCGCGACCGCGCACCCACCGCATCGCCGAGCGCGAGGGCACGGTCTTCGGACACCTCCTGGAGCGCCTGGGAGACCTCGTCATCCGCCACACCGGCGCGGTCCTCGCCGCGACCGCGGTGGTGGCCGTCCTCTCGGCCATGGGGATCGCCCAAGTGAGCACGGAGTCACGCGTCCTCCAGGAGCTGGACCCGTCGAACCCCACGGCCCGCGCCCTCCTGGAGACCCAACGCCACCTGTCCGGCGTGCTCGTCCACGCCGTGCTGTTCGAGGGGCGCGTGGACGAAGACCGCCCTTGCCGGCGAGACGCCGACTGCGTGGACCCCGCCTGCGACCCCGCCGCGTGCACCTTCCCAGACTGCTGCCGCACCCAAGTCTGCAAGCGGATCGACCGCCCCTGGCGCCTGGTCAGCAGCCTCCGTGACGTGGGGATGGATCTCACCGACGCCGACGAGCTGCCCCTCCTCGACGAGTTGGAGGACGTCGTCCGCGACCTCCGCACCCGTGCCATGGAGCAAGACACGGGGGCCACGCCACGAGCAGCGAGCGCGAGCGGGACGGACGCAGACGGCGCAGGAGAAGACGGAGACGAGATCGTCCTCGACGACGGGGAGGACGCCGACGGGAAGGACGGAGACGAGATCGTCCTCGACGACGGGGAGGACGCCGACGGGAAGGACGGAGACGAGATCGTCCTCGACGACGGGGACGGAGGGACCGAGCGAAGCTCGCAGGCACCCTCCCCCGCCCCGCCCACGGCGCCCACGGGGCAGGCGGGGGGGATCGAGGGGGTCTGCGCGGAGTCGGTCAAGGACGCGGCCTTCGTCCGCGCCCTCGCCAAGCTGGACGACTGGCTGAACACGGCGCCCGAGCACCGCGAGATCGTCAGCCGCGTGGTGACCTTGGTGGACCTCCTGCGCGAGATGAACCTCGCCCTCGCGGGCGACGACCCAGCGACCGGGGGCGGCTACCGCCTCCCCCCCCACCTGGACCGCGCGAGCATCAGCCAGCTCCTCTGGCCGCTGGAGGGCGCGGGGGGAGAGATCCTCTCACGCACCGTCACCCGCGACTACACGGCGACCAACGTGACCATCTACGCCCGAGACGCCGGCACCCGCGCGTGGCACGCCCTGCGCCGGGACCTGGAGGCCAAGCTCGAGGCGCTGTTCGACGACGACCCGGCCCTCGCCGGCCGCTTCCACCACGCCATCACGGGCAGCTCCACGCTCGTGCACGGCGCCCTGGGCTCCATCCTCCACGACATGGCCTCCAGCATCACGCTGGCCTTCGTCTTCATCCTCCTGCTCCTCACGGCGCTGTTCCGGAGCCTCCGCGTGGGCCTCGTGGCCATGATCCCCAACGTCTGGCCGCTGTTCATCACCATGGCCCTCATGGGCTTCGCCCACATCGAGCTGCGCGTGTCCTCGGTCGTCATCTTCAGCGTCTCCCTGGGCATCGCCGTGGACGACACGATCCACTTCCTGTCCCGCTTCCGGGAGGAGCTCCGACGAACGCCGGACGCCGACGAGGCCATCCGCACGACCCTCCACGGCACCGGGCGTGCCATCGTGCTCGCGACGACCATCCTCATCATGGGCTTCCTCGTGAACGCCCACAGCGACTTCATCGCCCTCAAGCAGTTCGGGCTCCTGAGCGCCTTCACCCTCGCCGTGGCCCTCGTGGGCGATCTCGTCGTCCTCCCCGCCCTGGTCCGCGCCTTCCACTTCGACCACGTCATGCGCCCCGCCCCCGAGGCGGCGCCTGCGCCCCGAGACGCCGCCCCACCCGCTGCGTAGCGTCCGCGCCTCACCGGCGAGCGCTCAGCCGCCCAGCCGGCTCCAACCCCCGTCGGGGGTCACGACGAGGCCGCCCACGTCGATCCTGCGGTCCTCCCTGGACCCACCCGGCGGCTCCCGGTCGGTGAGCACCGTGGCCCGGACCGTGCGGCGCCGCGCCCGGGGCCCCCAGGCGCGCGCGCCGCGCCACACGAACAGCGGTCGGCCGCGCGCCCAGCCGACGATGGCCCCACGCACGAGCGCCAGAGCCGCCAAGGGAAGCTCGGGGATCACCTCGGCCACGCGCTCGAAGCCCTCGCAGACCACCGCGCCCAGGAGATCCGGCCTGGTGACGCGGCGATCCAACATCTGCGCCCGTGTGAGCGCCTCCACGGCCCCCAGGGTGAGGAGCTCGGCCAGCGTCCGGGGCTTGGGTAGGGTTGTGGTGAGCGCGGCGGCGGCCTGGGCGAAAGCTCGCTCGGTGGACTCCAGGTCGGCGCCGCCGGCCACGGCGAACAGCCAATCCCGATAGCGGAGCGGCTGCACGACCTCCGCGTGGGGGCAGGAGCGAGGCTCCTCGTCCACCGCCACCACGAGCTGGTGGGAGCCAGCGTCGGCGAGCGCCGCCTCCAGGTTCACGGGGCGGTGGATCTTCCCACGCCGCACCAGCGGGGCCCCCTCGCGCACGTGCCCCAACCCCCAACAGCCTCGCTCCAGACCCGCCGTGACGTCGAGGAGCGAGCCCGCGAGGCGCCACACCTCCCCCATGGCGAGGGGGTCGCTCACGGTGAGGCCGAGGAGCGCTTGCATGAAGACCTCCAGGCGCACCGGCAGGCGCACTGGCTGAGGGGGGAGGGACCGCCCTGCACGGGAGGCGGTGGGGCGACCGCGCGACCCGAACGGTAGACAGCGGGAGCCGTTGGGGGCAAGTGTGGGATCCCTCCACGCCGCGAGGCGGGGCCTGCCCCCCGCCGCTCACCGGCCCAAGGACAGACCGCGTGCCCGACGACCCACACGACGACGCCCCGCCCCCCGAGGCGCCCCCCATGGACGACCTCGTGCCCCCTCCGCTGGACGAGCCGCCCCCCGCCCCGCCCCCCCTAGACGAGCTGCCGCCCGGGCCGCCGCCCGTGGGGAGCGCCCCTCCCGGGCCCGGCGCCGGGTTCGGGGGACCGCCCCCCACCGCCGTGAGCAGCGGGGGCCTCACCGCGCCCCACTCCGTCGAGGCGGAGCGCGAGGTGCTCGCCGCGGTGCTGGTGGAGCCCACGTCCATGGACCAGCTCCTGGAAGGGCTCACCGCCGAGGACTTCTACTTGGAAGCGCACGGCCTGCTCTTCGACGCCATGCAGCGGGTCTATGAGCGCACCCAGACCGTGGACCTGGTCACCCTCCGGCAGGACCTGCGCGACCACGGCCACTTCGAGCGCGCGGGGGGAGACATGGCCCTGGCGCGCCTGTTGGACCGCGCCGGCACCACGGCGAACCTGGCGCACTACATCCGCATCGTGCGCGACAAGGCCATGGTGCGGCGCATGATCGCCGCCGCCCAGTCCATCGAAGCCGAGGGTTTCCAGGACGTCTCGGACCTCACGAGCTACCTGGATCGCGCCGAGCAGGCCGTCTTCTCGGTCTTGGAGAACCGCCAGAACACCAACCTCCGCCCCATGTCGGAGGTCGTCCGGTCGTCGCTGGATCAGATCCAAGCCGCCTACGACAACGAGGGCGGCATCACGGGCGTGGGCACCGGCTTCTTGGACCTGGACCACCTCACCCACGGCCTCCAGGCGGGCGATCTCATCATCATCGCCGCCCGTCCCGCCATGGGCAAGACCTCCTTCGCCCTCAACGTCGCCACCAACGCCGCCCTCAAGCACCAGCGGACCGCGGCCATCTTCTCCCTGGAGATGCCCGCCGAGCAGCTCGCGTCCCGCATGCTCGCCTCCCAGGCCCAGGTGGACGTCTCGTCCCTGCGCGGTGGCAAGCTCCGCGAGGAGGACTGGCCCCGGCTCATGACCGCCGCCGAGGCGCTCACCCAGGCGAACATCTACATGGACGACACGCCCGGGGCCACGGCCTCGGCCATCCGCGCCATGTGCCGACGCCTCAAGCGCCGCGGGGGCCTAGACCTGGTGGTCATCGACTACCTCCAGCTCATGGCCGGCGAGCGCGGGCGCTCCCGCGAGGAAGACATCTCCCACATCTCGCGCTCCCTCAAGCACCTCGCCAAGGAGCTCAGCATCCCGGTCATCGCGCTCAGCCAGCTCAACCGCGGCCCCGAGGGGCGCACGGACAAGCGCCCCCTCATGAGCGACCTGCGCGAGTCGGGCGCCATCGAGCAAGACGCCGACATCATTATGTTCTTGTATCGAGACGAGGTCTACAACAAGAGCATCGAGGAGGACCAGCGGGGCGTGGCCGAGCTCATCATCGCCAAGCACCGAAACGGCCCCACGGCCACGGTCCGGCTGAAGTTCTGGCACGCCTACACGCGCTTCGACAACCTGGCCCGCGAGCCCATCTGACCCTCCTCGACGGTCGGCTACGCGCCCCCGTCGTCCTCGGCCTCGGCCTCCGAGGCGTCCACCCCGGGCCCTACATCCTCACCCTCGGGCGCGTCGCCTTGCACCGCGTCGCCCTCGGCCGTGTCGTCCACGTCGGCGCAGTCCATGCCGTCGGCCAGCTCCCCACCGCACCCGGCAGCGGCGTCCACGGCCAAGCTCGTGTCCAACACGTCCTGGCTCTCCGCGCCAGCGTCCGCACCGAACCCGGCGTCGACGTCGCCGTTGGGCGGAGAGGTGGCCCCCCAGTCCGCCCCGGCCAGGTCGCTCCCCGCGTCTCGGTACGCGGGGTCGCCACCCGACAGCATCGCGTCATCCTCCGGGTGCGGCGTGGGGGCTGCAAAGCACGCCCCCCACGCCAGGCTCGCCAGCGCGGCGATCGCGAGGCTCATGAATCCCAGGCGCCAAGCCGCTCCCACCAAGGGCCGACGGCGCGCCCTGCGGGCCCGGTGGGGATGAGAACAAATGGGGACGCCTTGCACGTGATGAGAAAACATTTCACACTCCGCGTGGCTGGAGCAGGGGAGGGTACCAAGGTGGTCGCGGAGCACGACGGCGTGGTCTTGGCGGGGCGCTACCGCGTGGATGGGGAACTCGGTCGGGGCGCCATGGGGCGCGTCGTCCGAGTGTTGGATGAGGATGCAGGGGGCGTGCCACGCGCCTGCAAGATCCTGGGAGACCCCGCGCTGCGCCCGGCGTTCCTCCAGGAGTACGCCCTGGCACGGCGCCTGTCCCACGGGAGCTTCCCCCGCGCCTACGCCCTGGAGCACGTGGACGTCGCACGCCTCCCCGCCGAGCTGCGGCCCTCCACGGAAGGTGACACGCTCTGCGCGGTGCTGGAGCTGTGCGAGGGGCGAGCGCTCAGCGAGGTCCCGCGCGACGCCTTCAGCCCCGAGGACCTGGTGGAGCTGGCGGGCGCCCTCCTGCGCGCGGTGGACCACCTGCACCGGCTCGGGTTCGCGCACGGGGACCTGGCGCCCCCCAACCTGCTTGTGGACCTCCACCAGGGCTGGAGGCCGGGCGCGCTCAAGATCCTGGATCTGGGCGCCGCGGGCCCCCTCCGCTCGGGCGGCGGCTCCACATCCGGGGTCCTGGCCTACGCCGCCCCCGAGCGCCTGGCCGGCGCGCCCCTGAGCGTGCAGAGCGACCTCTGGAGCCTGGGGGCCGTGCTGTTCGAGCGGGTCCACGGCCGCCACCCTTGGCCCGGCTACCCCGCGCGCCTCCCCTCCCAGCGCGTCCCGAGCCACCGTGGTCTGGAGCCCTCACGGCTGGACCCGTGGCTGGACCGGCTCCTGGCGACGGACGCCGGCGACCGATTCCCTGACGGGGCCGCTGCCCTGGCGGCGCTCGCGGAGGTGACGGGGCGCCCCGTGGAAACCGAGCCCGCCGCCGCGCTGCGCCAGCGCCTCGTGGAGCCCCCCTTCGTGGACGCGGGTGAGCACCTCACGTCTCTGACGGCGGCCACCCGGACGGCCCGCGCGGACGGCGTCGCGGGGGTCGTGTGCCTCACCGGCGCCCCGGGCCGGGGGCGCCGCCGCCTCCTCGCCGAGCTGGCCGATCGCCTCACGGCCACCGGCGCCCGCGTCGTCCGCGCGGCTCCCCGCCCAGGCGAGCCAGACCATGGGTTCCTGAGCCGCCTCGTCGAGCGAGCTGGGGGCGATCCCGCGCGAGGCCCTCTGTCGGCCGCGCAGTTCGCGGCGCGCCTCCGGGCTGCGTGCGCCGGGGCCGAGGACGGCCCCTCCGAGACCCCCGCGGAGGCCCAGCAGCGGGCGCCGGTGCTGGTCGTCGAGCTCCCGGACGAGCGGCTCCCCGACGCGCGACGGATCATCGAGCGGGCCCTTGCGGCGGTGGCCCGCAGCGTCCTGAGCGTCCCCGAACGCTGGGGCGCCACCCAGCTCATCCTGTCCACGGACAACGACGAGCTCCTGGCGGTCTCCCGCGAGGTGCGCCTAGAGCCGTGGGGCGAAGGAGACGTAGTCGCGCTCCTGGAGGGGCTCTTCCCCGGCCGCCGGGTGGCCGCCCGCGTGGCCGGACCGCTCGCCGAGCATGCCCGGGGCAACCCGGCGCTCACGCTCGCCACGCTGGGCGCGCTCGCGGACGCGGGCGCGCTGGAGGTCGACCCCACGACGATCCGCCTGGATGCGGAAGCCCTGGACCGCGTGGGCGCCCCGCGCTCCAGCGCGGAGGCCGCCGAGCGCCTCATCCAGCAGGTGGCCGCCCAAGGTCCGGCGCGCGCCCTGGCCGTGCAGCTCTCCTGGGCGCGCAGGCCCGTGCCCGCGGCGGCGGTGGGTGATGCCCCCTGGGAGCCCCTCGTGAGGGCGGGGCTCCTCGTGCGCCTCCCGGGCCCATCCTGCAGCGCGGGCCCCGCGCTCACGACGTCCTCCGAGAGCATCGCGCGTGCCTTGCGCGGCACCGACACGTCGGCGATGCACGCGGAGGCGCTCAGGCAGCTCTGGGAGCGCGCGCAGGCGCTCGGGTGCGCCCACGCCCGGGCCGAGGTCCTCTATCACAGCCTGGAGGCCGGCGACGCGGACGCCGCGGAGGAGGCGGCCCGGGCGCTGCCGGAGCTGCCTCCGGAGGACGCCGTGGGCCTGCTCGACGCGCTCGCGCTGCGCGGCTGGCCGCGCAGCGCAGCGGAGGCCCTGGCCGGGGCCCGCGCCGCACGCGCCACCGGGGACCTCGCGCGGGCGGCCCAGCTCTTCGAGCGGGCCGCGGCGCTCGCCGAGGAGGGGCACGGAAGTGGCGCCGAGGCCGCCGAGGCCCTGAGCGGGCTGGGGGCGGTGTGCGCGCGAGCGTCCAAACACCGAGAGGCCCTGGAGGCGCTCACACGCGCGGCCCCGCTGGCGGCGACGCACGCGCCCGACATCCAGGCGCGGGTGTTGGCGGAGATGGCCCGGAGCGCCGTGCTCACCGGCCGCCTGGAGGACGCCGAGCGCTGGGCCATCGAAGGGCTCGACGAGGTGCGGGACGATCCCGGGACGCGCGGGCGCCTCCTCTACGCCCTGGGGCTCGTCTTCTACTACCGAGGGGAACGCGAAGACGCCGCCCAGGCCTTCGCCCGCGCGCTGGAGGACGCCACGGCCGCCCGCGACGAGGTGGAGGCGGCGGCGGTGGTGACGGCGCAGGGGCTGCTCGCCCACCAGGCCGGCGAGCTCGAGGAGGCGGCGCGCCACTACGAGCGCGCGCTGGAGGCGGGGGAGCGAGCGGGGGATGACGCGCGCGTGCTGACGGCGCTTCAGAACCTCGGCGTCGTCTACCAGACCCAGGGGGCGTGGGCGGGCGCCCTGGACGCCTACCGCGAAGCGCTCGCGTTGGCCGAGGCCCTGGACCAGCCCGGGCGCGTCATGCAGCTCGCGGGGAACCTCGGCAACCTCTGGCGCTACCTGGGCGAGCTCGACCGCGCCTCGGCCGCGCTGGGGCGCGGGCTCGCGCTGGCCCAGCGCGACGGCAACCGCTACATGGAGGCTGTCCTCCAGACCGTGGTGGGAGAGGTGGCGCTGGCCGAGGAGCGCTGGGAGGACGCCGGGCGGGCGCTGAACGAGGCCCGGCGCGCCGCCGCGGAGACCCAGAGCGCCACGGAGGAGATCGAGGCGCTGCTGGATCTCACCCGCCTGCACCTGGAGCGCCAGGACTACGGCGAGGCGCGTGAGTCCGCGCAGGCGGCGCTGAGCCTCGCCCAACAGCATGACAACGAGGGGCTGGGCGTGCAGGCCAAGGCCCTGCTCGCGGCCGGGCATCGGGCCAGCGTCCACGGGGACCCCGAGCAGGCCGACGCGCTCGCGCGCGAGGCCTTGGCGGCGGTGGGAGCGGTGAGCCAGGCGGACGCGCGCTGGCCCGTGGTGCTGGAGGCCAGCTTCGCGGCCCGGGCCCGGGGCGACCTGGACGAGGCGGCGCGGCTTTGCGAGCGAGTGCAGGCAGCGCTCACGGAGCTCACCGACGGCGTGCCGGCAGAACACCGGGCGGCCTTCCAGGCCCTCCGGGAGCGGCGACGAGCTCGGTTCGAGACGGCCCTCCCCCAGCGCGACGAGGGCCGTCAGGCCGGGGGCCCCCGAGGGCCCGAGGACGACCGGCGGTGGACGCGCCTGCTGGAGATCAACCGGCGCCTGAGCGCCGAGCACGACGTGAAGCGCCTCCTCGCCTACATCTTGGACTCGGCGATCCTCCTCGCGGGGGCCGAGCGCGGCTTCATCCTCCTCGCAGACGCGGCCGAGGGGACCCATGGTGGGGCCGACCAGCCGCGAGGCCACAAGCGCGCCCGAGCGCGCCGCCCCAAGCTCACCATCGAGGTGGCGCGCAACATCGACCGGGAGAATATCCGCAACGTCCGCATGAAGATCAGCCAGTCCATCGCCCAGCGGGTCATCGAGGAGGGCGAGCCCATCCTCACGGTGGACGCCATGGAGGACGAGCGCTACCGCGAGCACCTGTCCGTGCACTCCCTGCGCCTCCGATCCGTCCTGTGCCTGCCCCTGCGCATGCGGGGCGAGGTCTTGGGCGCGGTCTACCTGGACAACCGCTTCCGCGCGGGCGCCTTTGGGGAGGGCGAGCTGGGCTTCATGGAGGCCTTCGTGGACCAAGCGGCGGTGGCGCTGTCCAACGCCAGGCTCCTGGCCGAGATGGAGCGCTCCCGCGACGCCCTCCAACGCGCCCAGGCCGAGGTGGAGCAGCTCAACGCCAAGCTCTCCGAGGAGCTCGCCCGGCGCACACGGGAGCTCGAAGACTCCAAGCGCGTGCTCGTCCGCCAGCGCGAGCAGCTCGTGGCCCGCCACAAGTACGACCGCATCATCGGAGACTCCCCCGCCATTCGGAAAGTCTTCGCGATCATGGACCGCCTGCTGGACAACACCATCCCCGTCCTCATCGAGGGGGAGTCCGGCACGGGCAAGGAGCTGGTGGCGCGCGCCATCCACTACAACGGCAGCCGCCGAGACGGCGAGTTCGTCGCGGTGAACTGCGGCGCCATCCCGGCGAACCTCCTGGAGAGTGAGCTCTTTGGCCACGTCCGAGGGGCCTTCACGGGGGCCACGTCCAACAAGCGGGGGCTGTTCCAGCTCGCGGACAAGGGCTCCCTGCTCCTCGATGAGCTCGGCGAGCTCCCCCTGGAGATGCAGGTAAAGCTCCTCCGGGTCCTCCAAGAGGGCCGGGTGAAGCCCGTGGGGGCCGTCCAGGAGATCCCCGTGGACGTCCGCATCCTCGCCGCCACGAACCGACACCTGGAGGACGAGGTCGCCGCCGGGCGGTTCCGCGAGGACCTCTACTACCGGCTGTCGGCGGTCACCATCCCCCTGCCGCCGCTCCGCCAACGCCGGAGCGACATCCCCTTGCTGGTCCAGCGGTTCCTCGCCGACAACCGTGCCGAGGGCCTGACGCAAGTGCGGGGTGTGTCCGCCGCCGCCATGGCCCTCCTCAAGCGCTACGACTGGCCCGGCAACGTCCGCCAGCTCCAGATGGTCCTCAAGAGCCTGTCGCTGTTCGCCGACGGGGACGAGCTCACGCCCGACGATCTCGCCGCCTACCCCGACATCCTCTCCTCCGGCGGCTCCCTGCCCCCCGCGAGTCAGTCCCTCTCCGGCCGCAGCCTCGCCGACATCGAGCGCGAGGCCATCATCCAAGCCCTCCGCGACAACCACGGCAACAAGAAGCGCTCCGCGGAGCAGCTCGGCATCGACCGTCGGACCCTCTACAACAAGCTCAAGGTGTACGGGATCCAAATCCAGCGCGCCACGAAGGTCCAGTGACCCACCCCGAGCCCGAGCACGCCCCCCGCCTCGTCCGCCTCTGGGGTCGCCCCGCCACGACCGCGGCCACCGTGCTCTTGGTCTACGCGGTAGCCTTCGCCGCCTTCGCGTGGGCGGTCCTCCCCGCCGCGGGGCTCGTGGGCGTGGACGCCTACTACCACATCCAGCAAGCCCACCAGATGCGCAGCCAGGGCGTCTTCATGGGCGTCCCCTGGCTCCCCTTCACGGTGCTGGGCGACGCCGGGCCCGACCACCACCTCCTGTGGCACGTCCTCCTCATGCCTTTCGCTCGGGGCCCCGACCTCTTCGCCTCCGCCCAGTGGGCCGTCGTCGCCACGGCCGCCCTGGTCCCCGCCGGGCTCACCCTCTGGCTCCGCGCGTTCCGCGTCCCTTGGGCGCCGGTCTTCGCCCTCCTGGCGGCCGCCGGCGCCCTCATCATGCCCGGCCGCCTCGCCATGCTCCGGGCTCAGAACGTCGCCATCCTCTTTCTGGCCGCGGCCACCTGGGCCCTCCTCCGCCGCCGCCACGCCGCCGCGTTCATCGTCGCCGCCGCCTTCACGACCGCCTACCACGGCGCGGCCATCCTGGCCCCCGTCGCCCTCCTCTACGCCCTCGCCGTCGCCGTCACCGAGCGCCGCTTCGCCTGGCGGGGACCCGCGGCGCTCGCCCTGGGAGCCGCCGCCGCCCTCGCCGCCAGCCCTTGGTTCCCCGCCAACGTAGAGTACCTGTTCTTTCATGCCTTCTTCGTGCACCACAGCGGCAACGAGTGGCTCACGCCGAGCCTCCCTCACGTCCTCAAGGAGAGCCTCCCAGCCCACGCCACCCTCGCCTTGGTCCTGGGCCTCGCCTGGCGCACTCGCCGCGAGACCCCACCGCCCCCGCCGCGCACCCGTCAGGAACACCTCCTCCTCTTGGCCCTCGCCGCCCTCTTCCTCGCCATGTACAGCCGCACCTGGCGCTTCGCCGAGTACTACGTCCCCACCGCGGCCCTCGCCGCGGGCGTCTTCGCCCGACGCTTGGGCCCCCGCGCCCGCGCGGCGGCCGTCTCCCTGGCGGCCCTGGGCGTCCTCTGGGGCGGTGGGCAGGGTCTCCGGCTCCTCCGCGACCACGCCGACTACCTCCCAGAGAAGTGGGCCGGCGTGGGCACCTACCTGCGGACCCACGCCCGCCCGGGCGAGGTCGTCTACAACCGCGAGTTCTCCGACTTCCCCCTGCTCATGTTCCACGCCCCCGAGCTCCGCTACGTCAACGGCCTCGACCCAGCCTACCTCGCCTACGCCGACCCGCGCCGCTTCGCCATCTGGACGCAGCTCGCTGCCTTCACACCCCAAACCCCGGACGATCCCGCCCCCATCATCGCCGAGACCTTTCACACCCGCTGGGCCGTCGTGAATCGGAACGGCGCGGGTCTCGCGGCCCGCCTCGCCCGGAGCCCCCACGCCCGCATGGTCGTCCACTCCCGGTGGGGCTGGCTCTTCGCGCTCCGCGCCCCCGCGTCGCCACCGGCCCCCACGCCGCCTCATCGGGGGGCCACGGGCACAAAAAAACCCCGAGCACCCATCGGTGCCCGGGGTTGGTAGGGCGTACGGGAATCGAACCCGTGTTACCGGCGTGAGAGGCCGGCGTCCTGACCGCTAGACGAACGCCCCACGTCGCGCGCCCCGTCCCCGCGGCCGCCCGCCATCTCGCGATGGACGGGCGGCTCGGGTTCTCTCACTGGAGAGACGCGACTGGTTCGGGGACTAGGATTCGAACCTAGATTCACGGAACCAGAATCCGTTGTCCTGCCGTTAGACGATCCCCGACCATGGCGACCGCACCTCGGGCGAGCCCGACTCTGGTTCTCGCGCGGCCGCTTGGTGTACCTGGTTGTCAGAGGCCCGGCGGCGCCGAGCGGCGTGAAAGCTAGGGGCTCCCGCTCCGCGTGTCAACGCCTTTTTTTGCGCCGGGCCCTTCCCCGTCCGAGCGCACGCCCAGCGGGCCTCTCCGCCCCCTGGGCCGCGCCTGCGCCCCTCAGTCGAACTGCTCCTTCGTCTCGGGCACCACCGCCGTCGCCACGGTGGGGGCGACCGGCGCGCGCCCGGGCTTGCTCTCGGGCGGCCCGGGGGGCATGAGCTCGATGACGGCCATGGGCGCGTTGTCGCCCTTGCGGCGGCCCAGGTGCACGATGCGGGTGTAGCCGCCGTTGCGCTCCTTGTAGCCGGGAGCGATCTCATCGAACAGCTTGTCCAGCACGCTGGGCCGCACGCCGCCCTGGGGCGTGAGGTCCAGCCAGCTCGACCGGAGCGTCCGGGCGGCGAGCCGGCGCGCGTGGGGCGTGCCCTTCTTGCCCAGCGTCACGAGGCGGTCGGCCACGCGGCGGAGCTCCTTGGCGCGGGCCTCCGTGGTGATGATCTGACCGTGCTCAAAGAGCGACGTCACCATGTTGCGGAGCATCGCCTTGCGGTGGCTTGAGTTCCGGCCGAGCTTGCGTCCTGAGTAGCGATGGCGCATCTGTGCCTCTCCTTCCGGGGTCGCTCCTAGCCCGAGGCTAGAGCGCCTCCCGCGGCTTGTACTTGGTGGGGTCGAAGTCGTCGAGCTGCATCCCCAGGCTCAACCCCATCTCGGCCAGCAGCTCCTTGATCTCCTTCAAGGACTTGCGACCGAAGTTCTTCGTCTTGAGCATCTCCTGCTCGGTCTTCTGCACCAGCTCGCCGATGTAGCGGATGTTGGCGTTCTGCAAGCAGTTCGCCGAACGCACGGTGAGCTCCAGCTCGTCCACCGTCCGGTAGAGGTTCTCGTTGATCGGCGCCTCCTCGACCTCCTCCTCCTCCTCGGGCTCGATGTCCTCGTCGAAGTTGATGAAGATCTGAAGCTGATCCTTGAGGATCTTCGCCGCCAGCGCCACCGCGTCCTCGGGCAGCACCGCGCCATTCGTCCACACCTCGAGCACGAGCTTGTCGTAGTCCGTGCGCTGCCCCACGCGGGCGTTGGTCACCCGGTAGTTCACCTTCCGAATGGGTGAGAAGATCGCGTCGATGGCGATCATGTCCACGGGCCAGTCCTCGCCCCGGTTTTGATCCGCCGAGACGTAGCCCTTGCCCACGTCCACGACGAAGTCCATGACCAGCCGACCCTTCTCGGCCACGGTCGCCACGACGTGATCCGGGTTGACGATCTCGATCCCCGCGCCCACGGCCAGGTCCCCGGCCAGCACCGGCCCGGGCTCCGTCCGCTCGAAATGGTAGGTCCGCGGCGCCTCGGCGGTGAGCCGCACCTGGACCTCCTTGAGGTTCAGGATGACGTCCGCCACGTCCTCCACGATGCCGTCCACGCTCTGGAACTCGTGCAGCGCCCCCTCGATCTTCACGCCGGTGATGGCGGCGCCCCGCAAGGACGACAGCAAGATCCTCCGAAGGGAGTTGCCGATCGTGATGCCGAAGCCACGCTCCAAGGGCTCGGCCGTGAAGTGGCCGTAGCGCTCCGTGAGCGTCTTGTGGTTGACCTCGAGCGTCTTCGGTCGAATGAGCTGTCGCCAGTTCCTGTACATGCCTCGCTCCGTCCTTCAGCGACCCACCGCGGTGCCCCTTGGGGCCCGCTCCTCGCTGCTTGGCGGTTGTCAATGTGCGCGCGGGCGCCCTTCGCCGCGACACGCTGGCGCCCGAGCCCCCCCTGGGGTGCCCGGGCGCGCGTCCTCCCTCGCCTCTCGCCTACTTCGAGTAGAGCTCGACGATGAGGTGCTCCTCGATGGGCATGGCCACGTCCTCGCGGGCGGGGGCCTGCACCACGGTGCCCTTGAGGTTCTTCCGATCCAGCTCCAACCACTGGGGCACGCCGCGCCGGTCGACGTTCTCCACGGCGCTGAGCACGCGGGCGTGCTTCTTCGCCCGGTCCCGGAGCTCGATCACGTCGCCCTTCCGCACGCGCATGGACGGGATGTTGGCCTTGTGCCCGTTGAGCAGCACGTGGTTGTGCCGCACGAGCTGCCGCGCCTCCGCCCGATTGATGGCGAAGCCCAGGCGGTAGATCGTGTTGTCCAGCCGGCGCTCCAGGAGCTGGAGGAGGTTCTCACCCGTCACGCCCTTGCGGCGGTCGGCCTCTTTGTAATAGGAGCGGAACTGCTTCTCCAGCAGCCCGTACATCCGACGGACCTTCTGCTTCTCCCGGAGCTGCAACCCGTAGTCCGACCGCTTGCGGTGGCCCTGGCCGTGCTGCCCCGGGGGATAGGCGCGGCGCTCGATGGCGCACTTATCCGTGTAGCAGCGGTCGCCCTTGAGGAAGAGCTTCAACCCCTCGCGCCGACAAATGCGGCAAACCGGTCCGATATACCTCGCCATCTCTCGCGCCTCTCAGACCCGGCGCCGCTTGGGCGGCCGGCAACCGTTGTGGGGGATCGGGGTGACGTCGCGGATCACGGTGATCTTGAACCCCGCCGTCTGCAGGGCGCGGATCGCGGCCTCACGCCCGGACCCCGGCCCCTTCACCAGGACGCTCACCGTGCGCACGCCGTGGTCCTGCGCTTGACGCGCGGCATCCTCCGCAGCGAGCTGCGCCGCGAAGGGCGTGGACTTCCGCGAACCCTTGAACCCCCGCTTCCCGGCGGAAGACCAAGCGATCGTGTTGCCGCTCACGTCGGAGATCGTGATGATCGTGTTGTTGAACGTGGACTGGATGTGCGCCACGCCGGTCGGGATGTTCTTCCGGACCTTCTTGCGGCCGCTCTTCGGCTTCGCCATCTCTCACCTTCCCGCGGTCGGTCGCCGCGCCGTCTACTTCTTCTTCTTGATCGCCTGACGACGCGGCCCCTTGCGGGTGCGAGCGTTCGTGTGCGTCCTCTGTCCCCGGACCGGCAAACTGCGACGATGGCGCAGCCCCCGATAGGTGCCCAGGTCCATGAGGCGCTTGATGCTCATGGACACGTCGCGGCGGAGGTCGCCCTCCACCCGGTACGACTCGGTGATCACCTGACGGAGCCGAACGACCTGCTCATCCGTCAGGCTCTCCACCCGCGTCCGCCCGTCCACCTGCGCCTCGGCGCAGATCTTCTCGGCGGTCGTCTTGCCGATGCCATAAATGTAGGTGAGGGCTACCCAGGTCGGCTTCCGCCGAGGAAGGTCAACGCCCGCGATGCGTGCCATCGTCGCTACCCCTGCCGCTGCTTGTGTCGCGGGTTGGTGCAGATCACGCGGACGACGCCGCGCCGCCGCACCACCTTGCAGTTGTCACAAATCTTCTTCACTGAAGCTCGCACCTTCACGGCTCGCCTCCGCTGCCCGCGCTGTCGCCGGCTGCCTAATTCAACCCGAGCACCGCCGCGATGCGGCCGTACACTTCGCCTGGACTGCCCTTGCCTTCCACGCGGGCGAGGAGCCCTCGCTCCTCGTACCACCGCGACAGCGGCTCGGTCTTCTTCGCGTACTCGACCAGGCGCTCGCGGATGCTCGCCTCCTGGTCGTCGCTGCGCTGGTAGAGAGCGCCCCCGCAGGCGTCGCAGACACCTTCGACAGCGGGCGGCGTGTGTACTACATGATAAATGGCGCCGCAAGCCTTACATGTCCGCCGGCCCGACAGTCGCTCCACGACGTCCTCGGGGTCCACCTCGATCTCCACCACCCGATCCAGCGGCGCAAACGCGTCGAGCGCCTCGGCCTGCTCCACCGTGCGGGGAAACCCGTCCAAGATGTAGCCCTTGGCGCAGTCGGCCGCGCTCAGCCGCTCCCGCACGATCCCGATCACGAGCTCGTCGGGCACGAGCTGCCCGCCGTCCATGAAGGCCTTGGCGCGCAGCCCCAGCTCCGTCCCGTTGGCAACGGCCGCTCGAAGCATGTCGCCGGTGGAGATCTGGGGCACCCCCATCCTCGCCACCAACCGCTTGGCCTGCGTGCCCTTGCCGGCACCCGGGGCTCCCAGCAGCATGAGCTTCATCGCCTACCCCCGCCGCCGGCGGCTGCTGGAGCCCCGCATGCGCGCCGAGCCGGCGCCGCCGCCGAAGCCCTCGTAGTTCCGAGTGATCATGTGGCTCTCGATCTGCTGGACCGTGTCCAGCGCCACCGCCACCACGATGAGGAGCGATGTCCCCCCGAAGTAGAAGGGTACGCCGAACTCTGTCTGCAGGAAGGTCGGGAGCACACAGACCGCGGCCATATAGATGGCGCCGCCCACCGTGATGCGCGACAGCACCGTGTCGATATACTCGGCGGTCTTCTTGCCGGCTCGCTTGCCCGGGACGAATCCCCCGTACTTCTTCAGGTTGTCCGCCACGTCCACGGGGTTGAACATCACGGCCGTGTAGAAGAAGCAGAAGAAGATGATGAGCGCCACATAGACCACGTTGTAGGCCAGGTGGCCGGGGACCAAGTTGCCGTGGAGCCAGTCCAGCAGCGAGCTGTCCGGGAACATCCCCGCCAGCGTCTGCGGGAACATCAAGATCGAGCTGGCGAAGATGGGCGGGATCACGCCCGCCGTGTTCACCTTGAGCGGCAGGTAGGTGTTCTGCCCGCCATAGGTCTTGGTGCCCACGACCTTCTTCGCATAGCGCACGGGGATCCGGCGCTGACCCCGCTCGAAGAACACGATCACGCCGATGACGCCCACCACGACGAGGAGGATCATCGCAAGGGTCGGCGTGCTCAGTGTCCCGCCCTGGAACTCCGAGAGGCTCCACGTGTGGATGAGCGCGTCCGGGAGGTTCGCCACGATGCCCGCGAAGATGATGAGCGAGATCCCGTTGCCGATCCCCCGCTCGGTCATCTGCTCGCCGAGCCACATGAGGAACACCGCGCCCGTCGTCAGCGTCAACACCGCTGTGAGGGTGAACTGCAGGCCCCCGCCGATGAGGACGTTCTCCGCACCACCGCCCTGCTGATTCAGGCTCTGGAGCCAAAAAGCAATCCCGAACCCCTGAATGAGCGACAGAAGCACCGTGCCATAGCGCGTCCACTGCGTGATCTTCTGCCGCCCCTGCTCACCCTCCTTGTTCAGCCGATCCAGGGTGGGGATGACCACCGTGAGGAGCTGGAGGATGATGCTCGCGGAGATGTAGGGCATGATGCCCAGGGCGAAGATCGAGAGCTGCTCGATGGCCCCCCCGCTGAACATGTTGAACAGCCCGAGGAACCCAGACGAGGCTCCTTGGACGTACTGCTGCATGACCTCGCGATCCACACCGGGCACGGAGATGAACACTCCGATCCGGTAGACCGCCAGGAGCAGCAGCGTAAAGAAGATCCGTTTCCGGAGCTCCGGCAGCTTGCCGATGCTCGCGACCGTGCTAGCCACCCAACACCTCGGCTGCCCCGCCGGCCGCCGCGATCTGCTCGGCCGCCGCCTTGGAGAACTTGTGCGCCTTGACCGTGAGCTTCCGATCGAGCGAGCCCACCGCCAGGACCTTCACCCGCGAGGTGGCCTTGCGGATGAGCCCCTTGGCCTTGAGCGCCTCCGGCGTCACCTCCGCGCCGTCCTCAAACCGGGCGAGGTCCCGCAGGTTCACGATCTCGTAGATCGTCGGGTTCAGGGAGGCGAACCCCCGCTTGGGCAGCCGCCGCTGGAGTGGCATCTGCCCACCCTCGAAGCCCGGCATCTTCTTGGAGGCGGCCCGCGCCTTCTGGCCCTTCTGCCCACGCCCGGCCGTCTTCCCCTTTCCAGAGCCGGGACCGCGCCCCACGCGCTTGCCGTTCTTCCGTGCACCCTTGGGTGGGGCCAGCCTGCTGAGTTCGTTCATGCCTTCAACGCCTCCTGCTCGGTCGATCGAGCCGTGGCTACGCGGGGTCCACGCGCACCAGGTGCGCGACCTTGCGAATCATCCCCTGGATGGCCGGGGTGTCCTCCAAGACCTGCGAGGAGTTCGCCTTGCGCAGGTTGAGGCCCACCAGGACCTTGAGCTGGCGCTTGTCTGCGGCGGACCGCCCTCGCACCAACGTCACCTTGATCTTGCCTGCCACGGCTACCTCCCAGCCTGCCGCCGACGCAGCTCGTCGGCGTCCAACCCCCGCCGTGCGGCCACGGCCTCGGCGCTCCGAAGCGCCTTGAGCGCGGCCACGGTCGCGTGGATCACGTTGTTCGGGTTGTTGCTGCCGATGCACTTCGTGAGCACGTTGCCCACACCGGCCGCCTCCATCATGGCGCGCACCGCGCCGCCCGCGATGACGCCCGTACCAGGGCTCGCCGGCTTGAGCAGCACACGACCCGCTCCGTGGCGCCCGACGATCTCGTGCGGGATGCTCCGATTGACGAGCGGCACCTCGAACATCGCCTTCACGGCCCGCTCCCGGCCCTTGCGGATCGCCTCGGGCACCTCATTCGCCTTGCCCATGGCGGCGCCCACGCGCCCGTTCCCGTCGCCCACGACCACCAGGGCCGAGAACGAGAACCTGCGCCCGCCCTTCACGACCTTGGCGACGCGGTTGATGTAGACGACCTTGTCGATGAGGTCGCTGTCTTCGTCGCGGCTGTGCCTTCTACGGTCTCGCACGATGCTCTCCTAGAACTCGAGGCCGGCCTCGCGTGCGCCATCGGCGACCGCCGCCACACGCCCGGTGTACAGATATCCATTCCGGTCGAACACGACCTGCTTGATGTCCCGCTCCGCGCAGCGCTTCGCCGCGAGCGCGCCCACGGCCTTGGCCGCGCCGCGCTTGTCCAGCTCCGCAAGCTGGGGCTTCAGCTCGCTCGACAGCGTCGAGGCCGACGCCAGCGTCACGCCAGCGACGTCGTCGATGACCTGCACGTAGATGTGCTTGCTGGAACGAAAGACCGACAGCCGCGGACGCGCCGCCGTGCCGCGGACCTTCTTGCGAACGCGCGCCTTACGGCGCGCGCGCTTGAGCGCCTTGTCCGGGGTCCCACTCATGAGCTCGCCCTCCCCTACTTCGCGGCCTTGCCGGCCTTGCGTTGCACGTACTCGTCCAGGTACCGCACGCCCTTGCCCTTGTAAGGCTCAGGGGGCCGGAACGACCGGATCGTCGCGGCGGTCTGGCCCAGGACGGCCTTGTCGATGCCCTTGAGGGTCACCACCTGGTTCTTGTCCACCTCAGCCGTCACGCCCTCCGGGAGCGGGAAGTCGATGGGGTGGCTGAAGCCCAGGCTGAGGCCGAGGCTCTTGCCCTTGGCCTCCGCCCGGTAGCCCACACCGATGATCTGGAGCTTGCGCTCGAAGCCCTTGGAGACGCCGGTCACCATGTTCTGAAGGAGCGCGCGAGCGAGCCCCCACATGGCGCGGTTCGTCCGGCTCTGGTCCACGGGCGTGACCTTGATCACCCCGTCCTCCTGCGCAATCTCGACACCCTTGAAGGTCTGCTCGAGCTGTCCGAGCGGGCCCTTCACCGTCACGGTGGTGCCTTGGATGGTCACCGCTACCTTGGGCGGGACGACCACGGGCTGCTTGCCGATACGTGACACGCTACTTCTCCTTCCGAGCCCGGCTCGGTCCTCTACCAGATGGAGAGGAGGACCTCGCCTCCTACCCGCGCCTGTCGCGCCTTGTGGTCGGCCATCACCCCGCGAGAGGTACTCATGACGGCCACGCCAAGGCCGTTGCGCACCCGCGGGATCTCCTCGACGCCCACGTACCGGCGGCGCCCGGGCTTGCTCTCCCGGCGGATCCCCTCGATGGCGCCCAGGCCGTCGATGTACTTCAAGTCCACCCGGATCACGTCCTGGGGCTTGGCCTCGATCCGCTCGTAGTCAGCGATGTAGCCCTCATCCTTGAGGACCTTGAGGATCGACTCCTTGAGTCGAGAGGCCGGCACGCGGAGGTTCGGGTGCTTCGCCTGCTGGGCGTTCCGGATCCGGGTCAGCAGGTCCGCGATGGGATCGGTCATGCTCATGTCGCTTCCCCCCTACCAGCTGGCCTTCGTGACACCGGGGATCTCCCCCGCGAGGGACAGATCCCGGAAGCAAATACGGCACAACGCGAACTTCCGCATGTAGGCCCGCGGGCGCCCGCAACGCGGGCACCGGTTGTACTCACGGACCTTGAACTTGTTGGGGCGCTTGGCCCGCACGATCTGGGACGTCTTCGCCACGTCAGTCTCCTACTTGCGGAACGGCATGCCGAGGTGAGTGAGGAGCCGCCGCGCCTCGTCGTCGGTCGAGGCGGACGTCACCACGGTGACGTTCAGGCCCACGACGCGATCCACCTTGTCGTAATCGATCTCCGGGAAGATGATCTGCTCCTTGACCCCCAGCGAGAAGTTGCCCCGGCCATCGAAGGCCTTGGGCGACACGCCCCGGAAGTCGCGGACACGCGGGAGCGCCACGTTCATCAGGCGGTCGAGGAACTCGTACATGCGGTCACGCCGCAGCGTCACCGTCACGCCGATGGGCATCCCCTGCCGGAGCTTGAACGTCGCGATGGAGCGCCGCGCTCGCGTGATCACCGGCTTCTGGCCCGCGATGGCGGTGAGGTCCCGCAGCGCGCCGTCGATGATCTTCGGGTTCTTCACCGCCTCACCGAGCCCCATGTTCACCGACACCTTGAGCAGGCGCGGCACCATCATGGGGTTCGTGTAGCCAAACTCCTCCCGAAGCTTCGGGACGATCTCTTTCTCATACTTCGCGCGCAAGCGAGCCATCTCTGCGCCCCCCTCAGTCAAGGTACTCGTCGTACTTCTTGGAGTACCGAACCTTCTTCCCCTCGTCGTTCAGCCGGAACTGAACCCGGGTGGGCTTCCCGCTCGGCGTCAACGGCATGACGTTGGAGATGTGAATCCCCGCCTCCTGCTCGACGATCCCGCCCACCTGGTTCGTGGTCGTGGGTCGCGTGTGGCGCTTGACGATGTTGAGCCCCTCCACCAGCACGCGGTCGCCCCCGTGGGTGAAGCCGATGACCTTGCCCTCGCGGCCGGCCTCTTTGCCGGCCATCACGCGAACCTGGTCGCCCTTCTTGATGCGCTTCACTTGGGCCTCCTAGAGGACTTCTGGCGCCAACGAGATGATCTTCATGAACTGCTTGGCGCGCAGCTCGCGGGCCACTGGGCCGAAGATGCGGGTGCCGATGGGCTCCCCCGCAGGGTTCACCAACACGGCCGCGTTCTCGTCGAACCGGATGCTCGAACCGTCGGGCCGCGTGATCTCCTTCTTCGTCCGCACGACCACCGCGCGCATGAGGTCCTTCTTCTTCACGCGCCCCTTGGGCATCGCCTCCTTCACCGTCACGACGATGATGTCGCCGATGGAGGCGTAGCGGCGGCCCGAACCACCCAGCACCTTCACGCACTGCAGCCGCTTCGCGCCGGAATTGTCGGCTGCAGCGAGCATGGTTTGCATCTGAATCACGTCGATTCTCCTCCGGTCTCCGCGGGCACTTCGGTCACCGCGGTGTGGGCCCTAGAGCGCGCGCTCGAGGATCTGCTTCACCCGCCAGCGCTTGTCGCGGGACATGGGACGGCACTCCTCGATGAGCACCCGATCGCCCTGGCGGCAGTCGTTCGCCTCATCGTGCGCCTTGTAGCGGTTACGCCGCTGGATGTACTTCTGGTACACCGGGTGCTTGAGCCGACGCGTCACCTCGACCACGACCGTCTTGTCCATCTTGTCGCTCGCCACGAGGCCGATGAGCGTCTTTTTGTTCGTCTTGCCTTCCATCACTCGCCTCCTAGTTGGCCGGCGCGGCCGCCGCCGCCCGCCGCTTCTCGGCCAACACCGTCTTCGCCCGCGCCACCGTGCGCCGCGCCTGCCGAATCTCGGCCGTATTCGCGAGCTGCGCCGTGGCGTGCCGGATGCGAAGCCGGAACAGCTCCTCCTCCAGCGCCATCACCTTCGCCTCGAGCTCCGGGACATCGAGCTGTCGCAAATCGTGCGCGTTCATGCCGTCACCTCCCCGCGCTTGAGGAAGCGCGTCGCGAACGGCAGCTTCCGCGCAGCCAACCGCAGCGCCTCGCGCGCGAGCTCCTCGGACACACCCTCGATCTCGTAGAGGACGCGCCCGGGCTTCACCACCGCCTCCCAGTGATCCTGGGCACCCTTGCCCTTACCCATGCGGACCTCAGCCGGCTTGGACGTCACAGGCTTGTCCGGGAAGATCCGGATCCAGATGTTCCCACCGCGCTTGACGTGGCGGGTCATGGCGATACGAGCGGCCTCGATCTGGCGCGACGTGAGCCGCCCGCGCTCCACCGCCTGGAGCCCGAAGTCGCCGAACGACACCTCGAAGCCGCCCTTGGCGTTCCCGCGGTTGCGGCCCTTCTGCTGCTTTCTGTACTTGAGGCGCTTGGGTGCAAGCATCGTCCTCTCCTCCTGCGTCCGCCGGGAGGCCCCCGGCCGCGCTCGTTCCTAGCGCCGGCGGCGCTCCGTCATCACGTCACCGCTGTAGATCCAGACCTGGATACCGATGATCCCGTAGGTGGTCTTCGCCTTGGCGTACCCGTAGTCGATGTTCGCCCGCAGGGTGTGGAGCGGCACCCGGCCCTCGCGGTACCACTCGCGGCGCGACATCTCGGCGCCACCCAAGCGCCCGGAGGCGTTCAAGCGGATCCCCTTGGCCCCAAACTTCATGGAGGTCTGCACGGCCTTCTTCATGGCCCGGCGGAACGAGACCCGCCGCTCGAGCTGCGTGGCGACGTTCTCCGCCACGAGCTGCGCATCCACCTCGGCCTTCCGGACCTCGTGGATGTTCATGTAGACCTTGGAGTCCGTGAGCTTCTGCACCTCGTCCTTGAGCTGCTCGGCCCCCTGCCCCTTCTTGCCGATGATGATGCCCGGGCGCGCCGTGTAGACGCTCACCGTGCACTTCGTGGAGCTGCGCTCGATATCCACGTGGCTGATCCCCGCGTGGTACATCCGCTTCTTGACGTGCTCGCGGATCTTCAGATCCTCGTGCAGCCACTTCGCGTAGTGCTTCTCCGCGTACCACTTGGACGACCAGGTGCGCGACACGCCCAGACGGAACCCGATTGGCTTGACCTTCTGACCCACGACGCCTCTCCTAGTCGTTCTCGGCCACGACGATCGTCACGTGGCTCGTGCGCTTGTTGATCCGCGTGGCCCGACCCATGGCCCGCGGCCGAAATCGACGGAGCGTCGGCCCCTCGTCCGCGTATGCCTCCTTCACGTACAGGTCGGCCGGGTCCACGGCTCCCAGCTCGTTCTTCACGTTCGCGACCGCCGAGGCGAGGAGCTTGTAGACGACCGCCGCCGCCCGCCGCTCGCCAAAGCGCAGCGACGCGAGCGCCTGGTCCACCTGCTGGTCCCGGATCGCGTCCAGGACCACGCGCACCTTGCGTGGCGCCATGCGGTAGTACTTCAGCGTGGCCTTCGCTTCCATGTGTCCTCCTAGCGCCGGGCCTTGCGGTCCGCCGCGTGGCCGTGGAAGGTCCGCGTAGGCGCGAACTCACCGAGCTTGTGGCCGACCATGTTCTCCGTGACAAACACCGGGAGGAACTTCCGCCCGTTGTGCACGGCGATGGTCAGCCCCACCATCTCCGGGATCACCGTGGAGCGCCGAGACCAGGTCTTGATGACCCGCTTGTTCCCGGTGCGCTGGCACGCGTCCACCTTCTTGAGAAGGTGCTCGTCGATAAAGGGTCCCTTCTTAATGGACCGAGGCATCCCTACCCCCTCGCCTAGCGGGCGTTCTTCCGGCGCACGATGAGCCGGTCGGTCTTCTTGTTGTTCCGGGTCTTCTTGCCCTTCGTGGGCACGCCCCAGGGCGTCACCGGGTGGCGACCACCCGAGGTGCGACCCTCACCACCCCCGTGGGGGTGGTCCACCGGGTTCATGGCGACGCCGCGCACATGCGGACGCTTGCCCATCCACCGCGTCTTGCCCGCCTTGCCCCAGTGGATGTTCTGCTGGTCCGCGTTGCCCACCGTGCCCACCGTCGCCCGGCACGTTACCAGCACCTTCCGCAGCTCACCCGAGGGGAGGCGCAGCAGCGCGTGCTTGCCCTCCTTGGCCATGAGCTGAGCCCCAGCGCCAGCGCCACGCGCGAGCTGACCGCCCTTCCGAGGCTTCAGCTCCACGTTGTGCACCACGGTGCCCGTGGGGATCGCCTCCAGCGGCAGGGAGTTGCCAGGCCGAATGTCCGCGTTCCGGCTCGAGATCACCGTGTCTCCCACACCCAGCCCGGCCGGGCACAGGATGTAGGACTTCTCGCCGTCCGCATAGTGGAGCAGCGCCAGGTTCGCGTTGCGGTTGGGATCGTACTCGATCGCCGCCACCCGCGCGGGCACGCCCACCTTGCGCCGCTTGAAGTCCACGATCCGGTAGCGCCGCTTGTGCCCACCGCCGATGTGGCGTGCGGTCACCCGACCGTGATTGTTCCGGCCGCCGCTCTTGGACAGGGGCGCGAGGAGCTTGCGCTCCGGCGCCTTGTTGCTCACGCCCTCGAACGCCGACACCGTCATGTTGCGGCGCCCGGCGCTGGTGGGCTTGTATCGCTTGATCGCCATCGTCCCTCTCCTACCTACACGCCCTCGAAGATCTCGATCGTGTCCTCGGGGTGGAGCGTGACCACCGCCTTCTTCCAGTTGGGCGCGTAGCCGACACCCTTACGAGTCCGCTTGGCCTTGCCCCGCACGATGCTCGTGCGGATGTCCGTGACGCGCACCTCGAAGGCCGCCTCCACGGCGCGGCGGATCTCGACCTTGTTGGCCTCGGGCGCGACCTCGAACACGTACTGGTTCAGCTCGTCCCGCTGGTCGTTCGTCTTCTCGGTGACCAGCGGCCGCCGGATCACTTGAAACAGGGAGCCCTTCACGCGCTCAACCTCCCCTCGATGGCCTCCACCGCCCGCTTGGTGACCACCAGCGCGTCGTGGAGGAGGATGTCGTAGACGTTCATGCCCGCTACGGGCAAGTACTTGGACTTCGGCAGGTTGCGCGTCGAGCGCGCCAGCAGCTCGTTGTCCGTGTCCACCAGGAGTGCCCGGTCCAGCTCGAAGCGCTTGAGCACTCCGGCCACGACCTTCGTCTTCGCCTGGTCCTCGCTGAGCTCGAAGCCCTCCAGCACGACCAACCGTCCCTCCTGCTGCCTGCGGGAAAGGGCCGCCTTGAGCGCCGCGCGCCGCGTGTTCTTGTTCACCTTCTTGGCGAACGAGCGGGGCTGGGGACCAAAGACCGTGCCGCCGCCTACCCAGTGGGGCGCCTTCTTCGTGCCCTGCCGAGCGCGGCCCGTGCCCTTCTGCCGCCAGACCTTCGCGGTCGTGCCGCGGATCTCCGAGCGGCCCTTGGTCTTCGCCGTACCCCGGCGGCGGGCGGCGAGCTGGGCCCGCACGACCTCGTGGAACAGGTGCTCGCGCACCGGCACGTCGAACACGCCCTCGGCGAGCTCGACGGTCCCGACCTTCTCGCGGTCCAGGTTGTACACATCGACCACTGGCATGGTGGTTTCTCCTAGCGCAACCCATGGCAGCGCACGGTCGGACGTCGAGCGACGCCACCGAGGCGGTCCGGGTGTTCAAGGTCTCTCGATTCGGGGGCGCAGCGCCGGGCGGCGTGCGTGGCCTGCGGGTGCGCACCGGGAGGGGAGGGGGCGCGCCCTTCGCGAGGCCGCTGCCCGACCAGGGGGAGGCGGTCGGGCTGGGGAGGAGGTCGTGACGCCCCGGGGAGGGGCGCCGCCGTGTCAGGTGCGGATCTCCACGTCCACGCCAGCGGACAGATCCAGCTTCATGAGGGCGTCCAACGTCGCCTGCGTGGGCTCCAGGATGTCCAGCAGCCGCTTGTGCGTACGGATCTCGAACTGCTCGCGGCTCTTCTTGTCCACGTGCGGCCCGCGCAGCACGGTGTAGCGGTTGATACGCGTGGGGAGCGGGATGGGTCCGGCCGTCTTCGCGCCGGTGCGGCCGACCGTCTCGGCGATCTCAGCCGCTGACTGGTCGAGGAGCTTGTAGTCGTACGCCTTCAGGCGGATTCGGATTCGCTGGGCCATGCTTCGCTCCACGTCGTTCGCTTCGGCCGGGGCGCAGCACGCCTCTCGGCAACGGGCGGTGCGTTGTAGATTAGGGGACAGGCGTTGTCAACGCCTTTCGCCCCGTGGCCACCAGGGACCACCACAGCGCACCCTGCCAGGGGGCCGCCTCCCGCCGGCTGCCATCGCCTCGCTGCCAGGACCCCGCGGGATCCTTGATGGTTTCATGGGCCGGCCGCAGCCGCCGGCGTGGCCCGATAGCCAGCCGCCTCCATCGTGAAGGTGCCCCGCCCCGAGGTGAGCGAACGAAAGGGGGTCGCGTAGCCGATCAGCTCGCGCAGGGGCGCCTCCGCCCGTAGGACGATCTGGACGCCCCGCGCTTCCGTGCCGAGGATCTTCGCCTGGCGGCGCGCGAGGTCTCCGGTCACGGCCCCCACGGCGGTGGGCGGGATGACGAGCTCCAGGGACATCCATGGCTCAGCCCCGTGCAATCCACCCCGCTCCAGCGCCCGGTTTGCGGCCACCTGCGCCGCGTTACGGAAGTGCACGGGCGGCGGCTCCCCCCGCCGCGCGGCAAGCGCCCCCACGTGGGCCCGGAGCCCCAGGACCTCGCCCTCGGGGCGCTGGAGGGCCTCCCGGATGCCTGCCTCGCACGCCAGGCGCCACTCGGAACGCACAGCGGCACCGGTCTCGAACCGCACCTCGACACCGCGATCGGCGTCCACCGGCTCCAGCCGGAGCTGGACGAAGGCCCGACCAAGGGGTCCCGGGGTGCAGGGGCTCTCGGCGTCGGCCACCGCCGCTCGCTCCAACACGAGGCCGGCGCGGGCGCGCGGCGCGCCGGTGCGAATGGGCACACCAAGGCGCGCCTCCAGCGACCCCACCGCCAGCTCCAGGTGGAGCTCGCCCATCCCATGGAGCAGGGTCTGGCCCGTGTCCGGGTCCACGTGGACGGCGAGCGACGGATCGTCGTCCGCGAGCTCGGCCAGCACCTCCCGCATGGCCTGGTCACTCGTCAGGTCGGGCGCCTCCAGGGCCAGTGCGAGGACGGGCGCGGGTGGGGTGATGGGCTCGAGTGCCCACGGGAAGTCCGGAGCCGCCAAGGTCTCCCCGGTGCGCGGCGGTGTCTCACCCGAGGCCACGAGCACGCCCCCGATGGCCCCGCGGTGTAGGGCCTCGATGGGCTCATCGGCCCCGCCCACGATCCGCACCGTCGAGGCGACGGTCACCGGATCCCGGCCCGGGAGGCGGTGCAGTGTGTCCCCGGGACGAAGGGAGCCGGAGAAGACCCGCACCCACGCGAGGCGCTCCCCACGCGGACGCCGCTCGGTCTTGAAGACCAGGGCGACCGGCGGTTCACCGGGCACCTGGAGGCCGCCGGGCACAGGCGCGCCCGTCGCGAGGTCGAAACACCGGGGCGGCGCCCGGTCGGCGGATCGCGGCAGCAGATCCTCGACGCCGTCCAGGAGGGCGCTCACCCCCACGGCGTGCGCCGCCGCCCCCACCCACAGGGGCAAGCACTCCCGGGCGCGCACCAGGGCGCGGAGGCCCTGGAGGATCTCCTCCGGTGCGAAGGCTTCGCCCTCCAGGTAGCGCTCCGCGAAGGCGTCGTCCCGCAAGGAGATGAGCTCCAGCAGCCGCTCGCGGGCGGCTCGGAGCTCGCCCTCCTCGGCGGGCGCTGGCTCACGCTCGCTCGGGCTGGCGGGCGCGTGGCGGTCGTCGTCCCACGTCCAGGCCGTGACCGTGCCAGCGATGGGATCCCCGAGCGTCGCGTGGCCCTGGCCCGCGTCCAACACGATGGTCATCCACGCCGGCGCGAGGCCCAGCCGGTCGCGCACACCGCGGGCGACGGCGTCCAGGTCCACGCCCGGGCGGTCCAGCTTGTTCACGAAGCCCAGCGCGGGAAGCCCCCGCCGCTCGGCCTGGTGCCAGACCGTCTCCGTCTGGGCCTGGACCCCCTCCGGCCCGCTGAGCAGGAGCACGGCGCCGTCCAGCACCCGGAGGCTCCGCTCCACCTCCAACGTAAAGTCCACGTGGCCCGGGGTGTCCACGAGGGTCAGTGGCGCGCCTCGCCACCGACAGGACGAGGCGGCGGCCGTGACCGTGATACCGCGCCGGCGCTCCTCGGGCAGCCAGTCTGTCACCGTGGAACCGAAGTCCACGGCGCCGGGCCGCCGAAGCTCGCCCGCCAGGTAGAGGATCTGCTCCGTGAGGGTCGTCTTGCCCGCGTCGATGTGGGCGAGGACCCCGAGGTTCCGAGCGGATCGCTCCCCCTGGGGGGTTGGATCCGCGAGTGGCTCACGGTCGGAGCGTGGGTTCGGGGCGCATGAAGGCACGTTACCGTTGCTCGCTTGCCGGGCGGAGGCGGGGGCGCGAGGCGCGCGCGCCGACCGCCGGATGATACGCGAGAGGCCCGGTGGTCGCCCACCGAGCCTCTGTGCGAGTGGCTCCTTGGCCCCCATGACCTCGCCCTCGGGCGGCAGGCTGGGGTGCTCCGCTTCCCCCCGCGGGTCCGGCGGCCGGGCCCGGCGGGCCGCCTTACCAGCGGTAGTGGGCGAAGGCCTTGTTTGCCTCGGCCATGCGGTGCGTGTCCTCGCGCTTCTTCACGGCGCTCCCGCGGTTGTTGGCCGCGTCCATCAGCTCGCCAGCGAGCTTCTCGGTCATGGACTTCTCGCCCCGGTTGCGGGCGTAGCCGATGATCCAGCGCATGGAGAGCGCCAGCTTCCGATCCGGCCGGACCTCGATGGGCACCTGGTAGTTCGACCCACCCACGCGCCGGCTCTTCACCTCGAGCTGGGGCTTGACGTTGTCGATGGCCTTCTTGAAGACCTTGACCGGATCCTCGTTGGTGCGCTGAGCGATGAGATCGAAGGCCCCATACATGATGCCCTCGGCCAGGGACCGCTTACCGTCCTTCATCAGGTTGTTGATGAACTTGGCGACCATCTGGTCGTGGTAGCGAGGGTCGGGGTTGATGTGGCGCTTCGGTACTTCGCGCTTCCTCGGCATGGTCTCTCCCCTACTTCCCGCGCTTGGTGCCGTACTTGGACCGGCCACGCTTGCGGCTGGCGACACCGCTGGCGTCCAGCGTGCCGCGGATGATGTGGTAGCGGACGCCGGGTAGGTCCTTGACGCGGCCGCCGCGGATGAGCACCAGGGAGTGCTCCTGGAGGTTGTGCCCCTCACCGGGGATGTAGGAGGTCACCTCCATCCCGTTCGTGAGCCGGACGCGGGCGATCTTGCGCAGCGCCGAGTTGGGCTTCTTGGGCGTGGACGTGTAGACGCGCACGCAGACACCCCGCTTCTGGGGGCAGGCTTGGAGCGCCGGCGCAGAGGTCTTCACCTTCTGCTTCTTGCGCCCCTGGCGGACGAGCTGGTTGATGGTCGGCATGGGTTCCCTTCGTCTCCTCGCGGGCACGCGGCCCCGGATGGGCGGGCCTCAGCCCGGGCGCGCGATTGTAGGGGGCGGTTCGCGCAAGTCAAGCGCGAATCGCCCGGGCAGAAGCGGGCGCTAAGCGCGGATGCTTCCCTTCTTGTAGGTAGGGGTTTCAGCGTCGGGCTGGGCGAGCGGCTGGAGCTTCTTGTACACGGGCACACCCGTGCCCGCCGGGATCAACCGCCCCATAACCACGTTCTCCTTGCAGCCTCGGAGGTGATCGACCTTCCCGGAGATCGAGGCCTCGGTGAGGACCTTCGTCGTCTCCTGGAACGACGACGCGCTCAGGAAGCTCTCGGTGGACAGCGACGCCTTGGTGATGCCCAGCATGATGGGCTCGGCCTGCGCCGGCTGGCCGCCGCGGGCGAGCACCGCCTGGTTCTCGCGCTCGAAAGCCCAACGCTCCACCTGCTGGTTGATGAGGAAGGACGTGTCGCCCACGTCCACCACCCGCACCCAGCGGAGCATCTGTCGGACGATGACCTCGATGTGCTTGTCGTTGATGCGCACGCCCTGGAGGCGGTAGACCTCCTGGACCTCGTCGACGAGGTAGCGGGCCAGCTCCTTCTCACCCTTGACGCGCAGGATGTCGTGGGGGTTCGAGGAGCCGTCCATGAGCGGCTCACCGGCGCGGACGAAGTCACCCTCATGCACACTCAGCGCCTTGCCCTTGGGGATGAGGTACTCGGCGGCATCGCCGATCTCGGGCGTCACGATGACCTTGCGCTTGCCCTTCGTGTCCTTGCCGAACGACACCACCCCATCGATCTCCGCGATCTGCGCGCTCTCCTTCGGCTTGCGCGCCTCGAACAGCTCGGCCACGCGCGGCAGACCACCGGTGATGTCCTTGGTCTTCGTCGTCTCGCGCGGGATCTTGGCGATGATGTCGCCCGCGTTGACGACCTCCTTGTTGCCCACCGTCAAGTGAGCCCCCACCGGCAGGATGTAGCGCACGGGGTGGGAGCGCTTGCCCGCGGAGACCTTGAGGAGCTTGCCGTTCTCATCCACGATCTCGATGGCAGGGCGCAGGTCCTCCTTTGTCTCCACGATGACCTTGCGCGACAGGCCCGTGACCTCGTCGACCTCCTCGACCATGGTCTTGGACTCTTCGACGTCGACGAACCGGACGATCCCCTCGTGCTCCGTGAGCACGGGCAGCGACCAGGGGTCCCACTCGGCCACGACCTGGCCCTTTTCGACCTTGTCTCCCTCATTGACCGTGAGCTTCGCGCCGTAAGTCAGCGAGTACCGCTCTTTCTCGCGCCCCGTGGCGTCCACGATGGCGATCTCGGCGTTGCGGTTCATGACGACCAGATGGCCTTCCTTGCTGTGACGCACGCTCTTGAGGGAGCGGAAGGTCACCGTCCCGGCGTTGCGCACCTCCAGCCGTGACTGCTCGGCGCGAGCGCGCGCGGCGCCACCAATGTGGAACGTGCGCATGGTGAGCTGGGTGCCCGGCTCCCCGATGGACTGGGCTGCGATGACGCCCACGGCCTCTCCAACGTTCACCATGCGACCACGCGCCAAGTCGCGGCCATAGCACAGCACACAGACACCGCCGCGGGTCTGGCAGGTGAGGACGCTTCGGATCTCCACGGACTCGATGCCGGCCTGGTCGATGATGTCGGCCTCGCGCTCCCCAATCTCCTGGTTCGCCTCGATGAGTAGCTCGCCGGAGAAGGGATCGTAGACGTCCTCCAGGGTCACGCGGCCCAGGATGCGCTCACGCAGGGGCTCGATGATCTCGCCGCCCTCGATGAGCGGCTCCATGGTCTGCCCGTCCAGCGTCCCACAGTCGTGCTCCAGCACGACCGCGTCGTTCGCCACGTCCACCAGGCGCCGCGTCAGGTAGCCGGAGTTGGCCGTCTTGAGGGCCGTATCCGCCAGGCCCTTCCGAGCGCCGTGCGTGGAGATGAAGTACTGGAGAACCGACAGCCCCTCGCGGAAGTTGGCCGTGATGGGCGTCTCCAGGATCTCGCCGGACGGCTTGGCCATGAGGCCACGCATCCCGGCGAGCTGGCGGATCTGCTGAGCCGACCCACGGGCCCCGGAGTCCGCCATCATGAAGATGGAGTTGAAGGACGGCTGTTCCCGCGTCTCTTTGCCATCGGCCGAGGTCACCTCCTCGGTCTTGATGCCCGCCATCATGGCGTCGGCGATGGCGTCGCCCGTCGCGGCCCAGATGTCCACGACCTTGTTGTATCGCTCTCCGTAAGTGATGAGCCCCTCGCGGTAGCTCTTGTCGATCTCGTTCACTTCGGCCTGCGCCTGGGCCAGTAGCTGGTCCTTGGTAGCCGGAATCTTGAGATCCTTGATGGCGATCGACATGCCCGAGCGCGTGGAGTACGCGTAGCCCCACGTGCGGAGCGCGTCCGCGAGGAGCACGGTGTCCTTGGAGCCCGAGAGGCGATAGGTCTGGTCGATGAGCCCGCCGATCTCCTTCTTGCCAAGCGTGCGGTTGTACACATCGAAGGGCAGAACCGGCGGTACGATCTCCGTGAGGAGCGTCCGGCCCGTGGTCGTCTCGTAGACTTTGCCGTTGACGCGGCAGAAGATCCTTGCCTGGAGCGCCACCTCGCCAGCCTCGTAGGCCAGGCGAACCTCCTCGGGGCTCGAGAAGCGCTTGCCCTCACCGCGAGCAAACTCGCGGGGCCGCGTCATGTAGTACAGGCCCAGGACGATGTCCTGCGTGGGGTTGATGATGGGCTTGCCGTGCGCCGGGCTCAGGATGTTGTTGGAGCTCATCATGAGCACCCGCGCCTCCATCTGCGCCTCGATGGACAGCGGCACGTGGACCGCCATCTGGTCGCCATCGAAGTCGGCGTTGAAGGCGGTGCAGACGAGCGGGTGGAGCTTGATGGCCTTGCCCTCGACCAGCACGGGCTCGAAGGCCTGGATGCCCAAGCGGTGCAAGGTCGGCGCGCGGTTGAGCAACACAGGGTGCTCGCGGATCACGTCGTCCAGGATGTCCCAGACCTCGCGCTTCTCCTTCTCCACGAGCTTCTTGGCACTCTTGATCGTCGTGACGTAGCCGCGCTCTTCGAGCTTGTTGTAGACGAAGGGCTTGAAGAGCTCCAACGCCATCTTCTTCGGCAGGCCGCACTGGTGGAGCTTGAGCTCCGGCCCCACGACGATGACCGAGCGGCCCGAGTAGTCCACGCGCTTACCGAGCAGGTTCTGCCGAAAACGCCCCTGCTTGCCCTTGAGGAGGTCCGACAGGCTCTTGAGCGGCCGCTTGTTGGGCCCCGTGATGGTCTTGCCCCGGCGCCCGTTGTCGAACAGGGCGTCCACGGCCTCCTGCAGCATCCGCTTCTCGTTGCGGATGATGATCTCCGGGGCGTTAAGCTCCAGGAGCCGCTTGAGCCGGTTGTTGCGGTTGATGACCCGCCGGTACAGGTCGTTGAGGTCGCTGGTCGCGAAGCGGCCACCGTCCAGCGGCACCAGCGGCCGGAGATCGGGCGGCAGCACCGGGATGGTCGTGAGGATCATCCACGCCGGCTCGTTGCCCGAATCCTTGAAGGCCTCGACGACCTTGAGGCGCTTGGCGATCTTCTTGCGCTTTGCCTCCGAGCGGGCCTCGCGCATGGCGGCGCGCAGCTCCACGGCCAGCCCCTCGATGTCGATGGACTCCAGGAGCTCGCGGATGGCCTCGGCGCCCATCCCCACGTCCAGAGCCTCCTCGCCCTGCTCCTCCAAGATCTGGTCGTACTCCTCCTCGCTCAGGATCTGCCCGACCTCGAGCTCGGTCTCACCGGGGTCCAGCACCACCCACGCCACGCAGTACAGGACCTTCTCCAGATCCTTGAGGCTGATGTCCAAGAGGTTGCCGATGCGGCTCGGCAGGCTCTTGAGGAACCAGATGTGGGCCACGGGCGTCGCCAGGTTGATGTGGCCCAAGCGATCGCGGCGAACCTTGGCCTGGATGACCTCCACGCCGCACTTCTCGCACACGATCCCACGGTGCTTCATGCGCTTGTACTTGCCGCAGTTGCACTCGTAGTCCTTCACCGGCC
>CAYZID010000022.1:0-37186 GCA_964478315.1 uncultured Myxococcales bacterium
TCCGCGCCCAGCCGCTTGCCTCCTTGCCCAAACGCGGCCTCCTGCGCCTCGGTCGGCAGAGCAGGTGGCGGATCGGGGGCCGCCACGCGCCCTTGGAAGGTGGCCCCGGCGCGGCTATCATCCCCGCCGCCTCGCCCCGGCCGAGGCGCCCGTGTCCACGGCCCCGAGAGTCGCCCATGAAGCCCCGCACCTCCCTCGCCCACGTCCCCACGGCCCCCGCCGGCCCACGCCCCACGGCGCGGGGCGCCGCCCCGGTCGTGGCCGCGCTGCTCGTCCTCACCCTCGCGGCCTGCTCGGGTTCCGAGCTCTCCGTCCCCGGGGGCGTGGGGACCGACGCCGTGCAGGACGCGGGGGACGCTTACGCGAGCGCGGACGAGGTCCAGCCCGACGCGCTGCTGGATGGGGAAGCCGACACCGGGGACACCACCCCGGACGGAATCGCGGACGCGACCCAGGACACGAGCGGCGACGTGCTCGCGGACGGCGAGCCGGACGCGTCCGAGGACGCGGCCACCGACGGGGCCAGCGATGGGACCGGTGACGCCGGGGAGGACACGACCCAGGACGGGGCCGGTGATGTGTCGGACGGTGGGGCCGAGGACGGGGGCGGCGACGTCTCGGAGGACGCCCTGCCCGACGTGGGGCCGGATACGGCCACGGACGCCGACGCGGGCGACGGCGACGACGCGGCCGACGGCGACGACGCCCAGGAGCCCGACGCCGGCTGCGCCCACGACGAGGACTGCGCGGCCATCGCCGGGCCGTGCCTCGTGGGCACCTGTCACACGGACACGGGCGAGTGCGCCTTCGCCCCCGCCCCCGACGGTACGGCGTGCGACGACGGCAACCTCTGTAGCCTGGGGGACACCTGCGCCGGAGGGCTGTGCGTGGGCGGCGCCCCCGTGGCTTGCGCGGACGACAACCCCTGCACCGACGACGTCTGCCTGCCCGACAAGGGCTGCCTGCACACCTTCAACTTCGCCCCGTGCGACGACGGCGACGCCTGCACCTCGGGCGACCACTGCACGGGCGGCGTCTGCGTGGGTGGGCCCACCCCTTGCGATGACGGCAGCCCGTGCACCGTGGACACCTGCGACCCCGCCACGGGCGAGTGCGTGTTCGAGCCGCTCGACGACGGCCTCCCCTGCGACGACGGCAGTGAGTGCACGGCCGGGGACACCTGCCAGGCGGGCGTCTGCGTCCCGGGCACCGAGGACGGGTGCGATGACGGGAACCCGTGCACGGCGAACCCCTGTGCGGGGGGCGTGACCTGCGGCACCGTCCCGCTCAACGGCGAGGCGTGCGACGACGGAGATCCCTGCACGACCGACGACGTCTGCTTGGCCGGCGTGTGCGTCCCAGGCCCGCCGGACCCCTGCGACGACGGCGACCCCTGCACGGTGGGCACGTGCACGGCGCCCGATGGCTGCACGTATGAGATCGTTGTCGGCGCTCCCTGCGACGACGGCGACGCCTGCACCGTGGGCGACGCGTGCGACGCGGCCGGCGCCTGCGTGTCCGGCGCCCCCGCCCAGTGCGACGACGCCAACCCCTGCACGGCGGACGCCTGCGACGTGGTGCAGGGCTGTCTCCATGAGCCCGTCGAGGGGAGCTGCCCGGCCCCCAGCGCGTGCTACACCGAGGGCACCTGCGTGGATGGCGTCTGCGACACCGTGCCCCTCGACTGCGACGACGGCGACGCCTGCACGGAGGACGCCTGCGACCCCGTCCTGGGCTGCGAGCACGTGGACATCTCGGCCTCCTGCGACGACGGCAACCCCTGCACCGTGGACGCCTGCGACCCCGCCCAGGGGTGCGTCTCCACGCCCCAGGACACCCCCTGCGACGACGGCGACCCCTGCACGGACGGGGACACCTGCGCCACGGGGACCTGCCAGGGCACGCCCCTGGACTGCGACGACGGCGACCCCTGCACCGTGGACGCCTGCACCCCCGAGCAGGGCTGTGTCCACGCATCCTTCACGGGCCCCTGCGACGATGGCGACGCCTGCACCGAAGGCGAGACGTGTGACGCGGGCGGGGTGTGCAGTGGGGGCGTGACCGTGGACGTGGACGACGGCGTCGATTGCACCCTGGACGCCTGTGAGCCCACCGACGGCGTCTCCCACACGCCGGACGACGGCGCCTGCGCCGTGGGGCAGGTCTGCGATCCCCAGGCGGGGTGCGTCCTGGGCCCCGTGCAGCTCGTGATCTCGCGCGTCCAGCTCCTCCCCGCGGGCGCCCCGGATCCCAACGAGGACGGCCAGGGCCAGTGGCTGGCCGTGACGAACGTCGGGGACGTCGCCTTCGATCTCCAGCAGGCCACGCTGTCCACGACCTCCGCGGGGCCCGTGGCCTTGGCGAGCGCGTCGGGGGTGCCGGGCGAGCCCGTCGTCCTGGCGCCGGGCGAGACCTTGGCCGGCCTCAAGGCCGGCGGCGCGGCGGCGGGCGCGGACTTCGCCTTCGTCTTCGGGACGTTGGGCGACGGCTTCGGCCTGGACCCCGCGGGCGACACGATCACCCTCGCGACCCTGGGCGGGACGCCCCTGGACACGCTCACCGTGAGCCCAGTGGCCGCGCCAGGGCAGCCCATGGCGGCGGACGCCTGGCCCGTCACGACGGGGAGCCCCCTCGCCCTGGCCGTCCAGGCGCTCGCGGACGCCGCCACCGCCGACTCCAACGATGCGGCGAGCGCCTGGTGCACGGTGGCGGGCCTGGGGCCCCTGGACCCGGCGCCGGACTGCGGCCGCGTGCGCCTCAACGAGGTGCACCTGGGCGGAGCCGATGGGGCTCGCTGGATCGAGCTCTACGCGCCGGCGGGAGGAGCCCTGAGCGGCCTCCGGGTGCGCGTGCTCGACGGGGACGGCGCGGGGCTCGCTCTCGCCCTGGTCCCCGATGGGCGCGCGCCGGTGGGGGCGCTGCCCCTGCTCCGCGACGGCGTGGAGGGCGTGGTCCTGCCCGCGCTCACGAGCGGCGCCGTCCAGCTCTTCCAGAACCAGGTGCTCGTGGACGTCTACGGCTTCGGGGCGCTCCAGACGGACGTGGACGTGAGCCAAGGGTTGCCGCTGTACGAGGCCGCCCCGGGGCCCGAGGAGGGCCCCGGGAAGGCTGCCCAGCGCGCCGCCGACGGCGTGGACACCGACGACAACGCCGCGGACTGGGTCCTCGTGGACGACGGCACGCCCGGCGTCCCGAACGTGGCGCAGTAGCCCAAAGGCACGGCCCCGCCCGGCGGCGTCCCGCGCCCGCCCGGTGGCGGGTGGCGACGGGCGGGTGCCAGCCCGTCCACCGAGCTACTTGCTGGAGAAGCGGTCGCGCTTGTCCTTGAACAGCACGTTGAAGGTCGTCAGGCTTCCGTAGCAGCGCGAGATGTACTGCTGGAGCTCGACCTTCTCGGCGTCGTCGAGCTTGGGCTGGGCGTTGATCTTCTGCTCCAGCACGCGCAGGCGGTCGCGGACCATGACGACCTTGTGGAACAGGGCGTCGATGGGGATCTCATGGGGCTTGAGTTCGGGATCTCCTGGCTCGATGATCACCCGCCCGCCCTGCCACTTGCCCGCAAGCTCCACGTCTTCGATGCCAAGGAAGTTCTCGATCACGTCGATGAGCGTGTCGCGCAGGGTCCGCGGGTCCATGGCGGGGACTCCTCCTGGGGTCGTGGCGCCGGCGGCGTCCGGCGGTGCTTGGGTGGTCGTCGCGCCGTCCCCCCCGGGGACTAGCGCCGCAAAGGCTTGGGACAGGGTGGCGGCCGCGTCGGCGGGGAGCTCGGGACCCACGCGCCCCTGTCGCACCTCTGTCTGCCCGTCGTCGCCCACGCGTCGCCGGATGATCCGTGGCCCCCGGCTCACGCGCACCGGCCGCTTGCGGCTGGTGGACTCGCGGGCACCACGCCCCGACGAGCCACTCCCCGTCGTCAGCGAGCGGTCGAAGGACGTGGAGCCGGTGAGCTCGGCGAAGCCCTCCAGGGGCCGGTACTGGTCGCAGGCGTAGTTCGTGGACTCCACACCACCCCGCCGAGGCTTGATCTTGCAGTGCCCGTGGAGCACCGGCGGGCTGCCGTAGTCGCTGACGAAGAAGCGGCACGCGCTGCACCGCCCGTCCCGTCGCCACGACTCGATGGGGGTGTCAGGCTGGTCGCCTGGCTCCTTGGCCTCGTCGGGCCCCTGCGATCGATCTTCCATGGCCCGAGGCTACCCCGAAGCGGCCGTCCAGGGGAACCCGAGTTGCCCAACAACAATCACCGGGGCGCCACGGAGGTCTCCACGGCCGTGATGGCGCCGTCCTTGACCTGCCAGATGTCGTAGGGCCCCACGACGTCCCCCTGGGCGTCGAAGTCCACGTCCCCCGAGGCCCCCGCGTAGTCGATGTCCTCGCCGCGCGCCAGGGCGGCCACCGCGTCCGCGAAGTCCTCAGCCTCGAAGGCCGTGCCGCCAGCGGAGACCTGCGCCAAGCTGTCGCGCAGGGCGTCCCCCCCCTGGGCGCCGCTCGCCTCCATGGCGAGCGCCACGAGGTACACCGCGTCATAGATGTTGGACTCGTAGGCCCCGGGCTTACGCCCGTAGCGGGCCTCCATGGCCGCTTCGAAGTGGGCGTAGGCCGGCCCCGCGAAGGCCGGCACCGTGCCCTCGTGGGGGAAGGTGAAGGCCGTGGGCCCCACGATCTGCACGAAGTCGTCGTTCGCCACGGCGTCGCCGAAGTAGAAGCGCACGTCCGTCCCCGGGTGGTCGGTGAGGAAGTCGCGCATGAACTGCGCCCCGTCCGTGGGATAGGCGAGCAGCACGATGGCCTCCGGGGCCTTGTCCATGATCTGGCCCACGAGATCCGTGTAGCTGGACTGCTGCTCCGTGTAGGACACCTTGTCGGTCACCGTGCCCCCACCGGCCGTGAAGGCCGCCTCGAAGGCGTCAGCCAGCCCCTGCCCGTAGGCGTTGGGGACGAAGACCACGGCGGCCTTGGTCACCCCGGCGTCCACGGCCCGCTGGGCCAGCAGCCGGCCCTGGAGGGCGTCGGACGGACACGTCCGAAAGAGGTAGGCGCCGTGCGCGTAGCTCGTGAGCTCGGGCGACGTGGAGGACGGGGACACCTGGACCACCTTCGCCGCCTCCAGGACGTCGGCCGCGGCCAGCGTGGAGCCGCTGCCGATGGCGCCCACGACCGCGCCCACCCCGCCGTCGCGCAGCCGCTCGGCGGCGGTCACCGCGCGCGTGGCGTCCGAGGCGTCGTCCTCCAGGACCAGCCGCAAGGGGTGCCCCAGCACGCCGCCGGCCGCGTTGATCTCCTCCACGGCCAGGGTCGCGGCTTCCAGAAACTGCTGACCAAGCCCCGCCAGGCTCCCGGTCGTGGACAGGAGCGCGCCCACCGGCACGGTCTCCGCGTCGTCACCGCCCCCGCCGCAGCCCCCGAGAGCCAACCCCACACACAGCGCCAGCGCGAACCCTCGCGTCTTCCATCCATCCATCATCTTCCCCCTCCTCACACTACAGCTCCTGACTCACCGTGAGCCACACGGTGGGGCCGAGCTGCGGGACGTCGATCCCGTTGAAGCCCGGCTCCACGATGTTCGCGCCAAAGAGGTTCGCGGCGCGGAGCACCACGCGTGTGGCGTGCCCCTCCCAGAGCCCCAGATCCAGCATCCCGAGGCTCATGTCCAGGTCTACGTAGCCCGGTACGTCGTAGTGCCCGCCAGCGATCTTGGTGTTCGAGCGGGAGGAGGCGCGTTCGGACGCCGCGCGAAGCTCGGATGTGAGGCGTAGCCCCCACCACGGCAGACGCCACACGACCGTGAGCCGGCCGGTCGCCACGGGGTACAACGGCAGCTCCACGGCGCTCGACGTGGTCACGACCGCCAGCTCGTCTTGGGCCCCTTGCACGAGCCCCACGGCGCCCCCGGACAGCTGCAACTCCAGGGCGCGGTGCAGTGCCAGACGCAGGGACAGCTCGCCACCCGCGTAGATCTCCTGGCCGCGGTTCTCCGCGGTGAGATAGAGCCCCTTGGGCACGTACTCCACGCGGCCCGACACGAAGTTCCCGTAGACGTTCGCCAAGACCTCGCCCCACTGGTCGGGGAGATCCACGCCGCCGGCCAGCTCGACGGTGTGGGCTCGCTGGGCCTGGAGCGAGCGGTTGCCCTCGATGGCGCCGGGCTCGTTCGCCGCGGCGAAGAGCTGCTCGGCCGACGGCGCCTTGAAGCTCGACCCGTAGAGCAGCTTGGCGTTCCAGCGGCCCCCCACGGGCGCCCAGACGATCGCCGCGCGCGGGCTCAAGAAGGTCCCGAGCACGTTGTGGTGGTCCGACCGCAGCCCGGCCGTGATGGACCACCCCCGCCCGAGTTGGAGCACCGCCTGCCCGTAAGCACCACCGTTTCGCAGGCGCCTCCTGCGGCCGCTCTGGGGGCCCGGGAGGACCGTCCCCGCCGCCAGCGTCCCGCGGTCTTCCAAGAGCCGCGTGTCCGTCGTCGCCAGCGTGTGGGATTCCAACGTGAAGTCGGTCCCCAGGACCAACTGCAGGGACTCCCACGGCTGCGCCTTGAGCTCGGCGCCCAGGTCCCAACCCGTGGAACCCAACGTGCGCAACAGGACCTCGTCGTCTCGGTCGAGCCCCACCCGGTCTTGGTCCGTGGGGGCGTGGTCCGAAAACGCGAGCCATGCGTTCACCGACCAGGTGGGCGAGGGCGCCAGCGCGAACGACAGGCGGTAGGTCTGATCGAGCTGGGAGACGACGCCTCGGTGGGTGAGGGGCTCGAAGTCCTGCCACTCGGCTCCGGCCTCCAGGCGCGAGACGATGGCGGTGGCCGTCCAGCGCCCCGTGGCGACCTCCCCCAAGGACGCCCGCGCGAAGGCGCTCACCGGCCGCGCCACGTCTTCGCGGGAAGCGCCCCGCCCCGGGATGGGGCTCGCGGTGAGGCCCAGAGCTGGGCTCGTGGACGGGAGCGTCAACCCCGAGCGATCCATCACGGCCCCGCTCACAGCCACGAGTACGTCCGGGCCTCCCTCCGACGACGCCGACAGGGTGAGCCCGCCCCGCCCCGCCGCGCGCCCCCGGACCACGCCCGTCCCCGCGCTCACCGTGGCGCGCGGGCCGCTCGCGCCCCGGCGCGTGATGATGTTCACCGCCCCCAGGAACGCGTTCGCCCCGTACAGAGCCGAGGCAGGCCCGCGGATGACCTCCACCCGCTCGATGGCGCCCACCGGGATGAGCTCCTCCCCCAGCAGGTTCCCGGTCGTGGGGCGAAAGCTCACGTCCTGCCCGTCCACCATCACCTTGAGGACGTTCCCGGCCGCGCGCGGGCCACCGTTGATCCCCCGCACGCCCACGTTGTGATGCACGAGGTCGTAGACGTCGTAAAACCCGGGCACCGTGGCAAGGGCCTCGGCCACGGACGTGTAGCCCCGGGCGCGCATCTCGTCCCCGGTGATCACCGTCACCACGGCGGGCGTCTGAGCCGCCGTAAGCTCGGACTTGGTGGCCGCCGAGACCTTGGTGGACAGGAGATCCTCCAGGTCCAGGTCCTCGATGTCACCCACGTCCCCGAGAGCGCCCAGGCCCTCGTCGTCCGGCGCCGCCTCCGGGCCAAGAGCCGGCTCGCCGTGGGCGGTCGGGGGGGCCGGCGCGGGCGCAGCCGCACCGGCCGGGGTCGCCCAGAGCGTCGCCGCCAACCACGCCGCCACCGACCACACCGTCGTCGTCAGCGCTCGCCCCCCGCCGCGCTCGCCCCGTGTTCCCCTCACGCTTCCTCCTCCCGGGGCTGCCGCCCTGGGACGCCCGCGTCCCCCCGCCTCCCCACGATGTCCCCGAGCTCGGCCGCCATGGCCGTGAGCCGCTCGGAGAGCGCCCCCGCCACGGCGACCTCGGCCAGCGCGTGCTGAATGAGCTCGGTCATCTGGTCCATGCTCCGCGCCACCTGCTCGGTGGCCTGGCGCTGCTGCACCGTGATCTGGCCGATCTCCCGCGTGGAGCGCGTGGTCGCCTCCGCCAGCTCGAGCCCCACGTCGCTGGCCTCCACGGCCTGCTCGGACGCCTCGCGCACGTCGTTCACGTGACGCCGAATCCCGCCCACCGAGTGCATGACGTTCTCCGCCAGCCGCCGCATCTCCTTGGCGACGAGGGTGAAGCCCCGCCCAGCCTCCCCGGCCTTGGTGCCCTCCAAGGCCGCGTTGAGGGCCAGCAGATCCGTCCGCTCCGCGATGTCCATGATGGCCGTGAGCAGCTCGGTGACCTTCTCCATGCGGTGCTTGAGGTGCTCGATGCGCCCGGCGATCTCCCCGCTCCCCTCGGCGCTCCGCTCGGCGTTGCCCAGCACCATCGATGCCGCGTCCGCGATGGTGTGCGAGGCCCGCAGCAGCATCTCCATGGTCCGCCGGGTCTCCTCCACCGCCGCAGACTGCTGCACCGCGGCCGCCTCCCGGTTGCGCGCCGCCTCGGCCACACGCCCGGCGATGTCCGCCACCTCGCCCGCCACGCGCAGCAGGGGCCGCGCCAGGCGCGCCGCCACGAGCCAACCCACGAGGAGCCCGAAGGCGACGATGGCGAGAGCGACGGCCAGCGCCACCCGACGGCTCTCGTCGCGCAGGTGGATGATGTCGCTGCGCGAGAAGCCGACGCGGAGGGCTCCGATCACGGCGCGCGGCCCCCCGTCCTCCCCCTCCACCTGGAGGGGCACCCGTACGTGCACCATCGCCTCACCGCGGCGCACCCCGCCGGTTCTCAGCCCACCCGCGAGGGCCGACGGCGGGACCCCGGCCGCGCGGTAGGTCGCGAAGGGGGCGCCGTCGCCGCCGATCACCTGGGCGTAGAGGAGGGCCTTGTCGGCGAGCACGGGCTTGAGGTCCACCGTGAACAGGGTCTCGGGGTCGGCCATCCCCGTGTCGATGCCCGGGGCCACCATGTCCGCGACCACCTCGGCGAACCGCTGGGCGCGCGCCTCCAGGACGGCGTCCGCCGCGGCCTCCTGGCGCGCCGGGAGGTAGAAACCCAAGAAGACCGCGACCCCCACGGTGGGGAGGCTCACCGCCAACATCAGGGTCGTGCTGAGCTTGCGTCTTTGCACAGGGCCTCGGGCATCTGCCTTCGTTTCACACAAGCGGGCGCGCAAACGCGTCGGGGCACGAGACGCCCGCTCCTCCCTGCCTGCGTGTCGGTGCGTGTGGACGTCATGGTGCCACAACGGAGACGCGCGTCATCTCCCGAGGCGAGGGTTTCGAGGAAGCGGTCTTAACCGTTGACCATGTTCCTATGCGGCTTCGATATTGAGAGCGTGAACGATCGACGCGGGCGCGGACGAAGACGACCCGGCCGGGGGCTCCCGTGGAGTCGAGCGGCCTGGGTCGCGTGCGTGCTCGCGCTGGGGCTTGGGGTCGTGGGTGGGCTCGCGCCCCGCGCCGCGGCGGCTCCGCCCAGCGTGTCGCCCGACGTGCGGGCCAAGCTGCTGCTCAAGGTCCTGTCCTACGACCGCCAGCTCGCCCAGCGCTCGGGCGGGCGGTTGGTCCTGGCCGTGATCACCGACCCAGCGGCTCCGGCGGCTGTGCGAAAGGACACGGCGCGCATGGCCGACGCCCTGCGCGCGGCGGCCGAGCGGTTCAAGGTGGCGAAGATGCGCGCCGAGGTCGTCACCGTGGAGCTGGGCCCGGACCTGGCACAAGTCCTCCAGGCCCGCGGCGCCACGGTCGTCTACGCCGTCCCGGGCACGACCCAGGCGCCCGTCGTGGCGGCGGCGGCCCTGGCCCGCCACGCGCCCACGCTCACCACGGGGCGCGAGGCCGTCGTGGCCGGTATGGCCGTGGGGATCTTCGACAAGGGCGGGCGCCCGGGCATCCTCATCAACCTGCCCGTCGCCAAAGCCCTGGGCATGAAGCTGGACGCCAAGCTCCTGCGCTTCGCGGAGCTGCTGCGCTGACGCCCGGCGGGGACACGAGGCGCCCCGTCGCGCGCGCTGGTCGCGCCGGGGGGCTGGGCACACCCGGGCTCCGCGTGAACGCTGGGCGCACGCGGCTCGTGGTTGACGCCCCCCGGGGTGCGTGCCATCTATCGCGCCATGGCAACTCCCATGAAGAACATCCGAAACATCGGCATCATGGCGCACATCGATGCCGGCAAGACCACGGTCACCGAGCGCCTCCTGTACGTCACCGGGCGCGGCCACAAGATCGGCGAGGTCCACGACGGCGAAGCCACCATGGACTGGATGGTCCAGGAGCAGGAGCGCGGCATCACCATCACCAGCGCCGTGACCACTTTCCCCTGGCGCAAGCACGACGTCCACCTCATCGACACACCCGGACACGTGGACTTCACCATCGAGGTCTCGCGCTCCTTGCGCGTGCTGGACGGGGCGGTGGCGGTCTTCGACGCCGTGGCGGGCGTGGAGTCCCAGACCGAGACGGTCTGGCGCCAGGCCGACCGCTACGGCGTCCCCCGACTGGGCTTCGTCAACAAGATGGACCGCGTGGGGGCGGACTTCGACCGCTGCGTCCAGATGATGGAGGAGCGCTTCGGCGAGCACTGCGTGGCGGCCCAGCTCCCCATCGGCGCCGAGGGCGGCTTCGAGGGTGTGGTGGACCTGGTGCGCCAGGTGGCCTACCGCTGGCAGGACCCCGACGACCCGCGCGCCTTCGACGAGGGCCCCGTCCCCGCCGACATGACCGAGCGCGTGGAGGAGGCGCGGGAGGCGCTGCTGGAGAAGATCGCCCTGGCGGACGAGGAGTTCGCCATGGAGTACCTGGAGGACGGCGAGTCGCTCACGCCCGCGCGCATCTCCGAGGCCATACGCGGCGCGGTCATCGCCGGCAAGCTCGTGCCCGTGCTGTGCGGCACGGCGCTCCGCAACAAGGGCATCCAGCCGCTACTCGACGCCATCATCGACTGGCTGCCCTCGCCGCTCGACGTCCCCGAGGTCCAGGGCGTGGTCCCCAAGACCGGCGAGCCCACCACGCGGCCCCATGACCGCAAAGCCCCGGTGTGCGCCCTGGCCTACAAGATCGCCATCATGGACGACGGTCGGCGGATGGTCTTCCTGCGCCTGTACTCGGGGACCCTCAAGGTGGGCGCCGACCTCCTCAACCCCGAGCTGGGGTCCAAGGAGAAGGTCTCGCGGATCTTCCTCATGCACGCCAACCACCGCCAGCGCGTGAACTCCATCGAGGCGGGCAACATCTTCGGCTGCCTGGGCCTCAAGCGCACGCGCACGGGGGACACGCTGTGCGACCCGGCGGCGCCCATCTTGCTGGAATCCATCGACGCCTACGAGCCGGTCATCAGCCAGGCGGTGGAGCCCGAGACGCTGCGCGAGAAAGAGAAGCTGGAGGAGACCCTCAACAAGCTCGCCGACGAAGACCCCACGTTCCGTTGGCGCGAGGACGAGGGCACGGGCCAGACCATCATCAGCGGCATGGGTGAGCTGCACCTGGACATCCTGGTGGACCGCGTGAAGCGCGAGTTCGGCGTCCAGGTCCGCACGGGGCGGCCCCAGGTGGTCTATCGCGAGTCCGTGGTGGGTGAGGGGCGCCACCGCGAGGTCTTCGAGCGCTCCAGCGAGGCCGGCGACATGGTCTACGGCGAGGTGGAGGTGGAGGCGGCGGCCCGGCCCCGGGGCGCCGGCAACGAGGTGCGCTGGGCGTGGCCGCCGGACGGCCAGGAGGCCCCGGCGTGGTTCAGCGACGAGCTGCGCGCCGCCGTGGAGACGGGCCTCCAGCAGTCCTTCGCGGGCGGCGTGGAGCAGGGCTTCCCGGTGGTGGACGTGGCCCTCACCGTGCGCGGCCTGGGCCACCGAGAGGGCGTGACGACGCTCGTGGGCTACACGATCGCCGCGACCACGGCGGCGCGCGAGGCCATGCGCCAGGCATCCCCGGCGCTGCTGTCACCCATCGCTACGGTGGAGGTGGCCACGCCGCCGGAGTTCACCGGCGACGTCATCTCCAGTCTGAGCCAGCGCCGCGGGAAGATCGACGCCATGGAGGAGGTGGGGCCCCAGCTCTCGCTGGTCCGAGCCAGCGTCCCCATGGAGGAGATGTTCGGCTACGCCACCGAGGTGCGCTCGTTGAGCCAGGGCCGCGCGTCCTTCCAGATGACCTTCAGCCACTTCGACCGCCCGTAGGGCGCGCGCCTCCGCGACGGCGCCCATAAGAGACGAGGCCGTTCGCCCCCCAAGCCCCGGCGTTGGCCGCGTGAGGGGGATAGCTGGAGGCGCTGTCGTCAGCGTCCGTCCCGTGACGGGGACAACTGGAGGCGCTGTCGTCAGCGTCCGTCCCGTGAAGGCGACGCGCCGCAGTCCGCGGAGAACGCCCAAGTCAACCTCCGCAGCCCGAGACGCAAGGCTCTTGGAGGGCCGCCCCCGTGCTCGCTCAGACGAGCTGCCCGTAGAGGCTGTGGGCCAACACCTCTTGGACCTCCACGTGGACGAGCGCGCCCACCAGGCCGCCGTCCTCTGGCCGCGCGGCGGGCTTGGCGCCCTGGGGCATGGGGAAGTTCACGATGACGTTCGTGCGCGTGCGCCCCGTGAGCTGCCAGCCAGCTCGCCCGCTGGCGTCCTGGATGAGCGACGCCCCCGGCCCCCGCACCGTGGAGCGCGAGGGCCCCTCCACCAGCACCTCCACCGTGCGCCCCGCGTAGCGCGCCATGCGCGCCTCGGTGATGGGGCGCTGGAGCTCGAAGACCTCGGCCAGCCGCCGCTTCTTCTCCGCCGTGGGCACGTCGTCGGGCAGCTCGGCGGCCTTCGTGCCCGGGCGCGGCGAGTACTTGAACGCAAAGATGGAGTCGTAACGCACGCGCTCCAGCAGATCGAGCGTCTCCTCGAACTCGGCGCGCGTCTCCCCGGGGAAGCCCACGATGATGTCCGTGGACAAGGCGATGTCCGGGTCCCGCTCGCGGAGGCGCTCGATGCGGCCCATGTAGTGCGCCCGCGTGGTGTGGCGGCGCATGGCCCCCAGCACCCGCTCGCTCCCCGACTGCACGGGCAGGTGGAAGTAGCTGCACAGCGTGCGCAGCGCGCCGAAGCGATCGATGAGGGCGTCGGTGCAGTCCATGGGGTGCGAGGTCGTGAAGCGCAGGCGCTCCAGGCCCTCCACGGCGTCCACCCGGTCCAAGAGTCGCGCGAAGTCGATGTCCTCGCCGCCCCAACGCTGGAGGTCCTTGCCGTAGGAGTTGACGTTCTGGCCCAGGAGGGTCACCTCCCGGACGCCCGCCGCCACGAGGCGCTCCACCTCGCGGAGGATCATCTCCGGCGACTTGGACACCTCGCGCCCCCGCGTGAAGGGCACGATGCAATAGGTGCACACCTTGTCGCAGCCCTTCATGACGGTCACGAACTCGGTGACGCCCTGCTCCCCCGCGGGCTTGGGGTCGGCCTCCACGAAACGGTAGTCCTTGCGCTTGAGCTGGCGCGTCTCGGCAAGGCGCCGCTGGGAGGTGCGCACGCGGTCCAGGACCTGGGGCAGCTCGGCGATGTGGTCGGGGCCCAGGACGACGTCCAGGTAGGGGACCTTCTTGAGCAGGCGCGCACCCTCCTGCTGGGCCACGCACCCTGCCACGCCCAAGATGAGCTCGTCGTTGTACTCCTTGAGGGGGGCGAGGCGTCCCAGCTCGCTGAGCATCTTCTGCTCGGCCTTGTCGCGCACGCTACACGTGTTGAGCAAGATGACGTCCGCCCGCGAGGGGTCGTCCGTGGGCTGGTAGTTGTGCGGCGCCAGCACCTGCAACATGCGGTCGCTGTCATTGACGTTCATCTGGCAGCCGAACGTCTTGATGTGGATGAAGCGCGCGGGGGCGGGCGTGGTCACGGGGCTCCTTGGGCGGACAGGGCCGGCAGGCCTGAGAGGGCGCGGTGTTAGCCGCGCGGCCCGCCAGCGGTCAAGCATTCGGTTCGTTGTCCGCGCGGTTGCGTACTCCGGGGCAGCGCGGCCCTCGGCCTCGGGCTACAGGCCTGGCATCAAGGGGAGCATGGACTTCATGTCCTCATCGGTGAAACGCACGCCCCCGCCGAAGAAGTAGTCCCGCCCGCCTTCGTTCAGCAGGTCGTCGATGCCAGCCGCCACGTAGACGTAGCGGGCAAACTCCCAGGCGGCCAACATCCGCACGCGCGGCAGGCGCTCGAAGTTGAAGTCGAAGACGTCCAGCTTGAAACGCAGGGCGTCCTCCAAGAGGTCGGCGTCGATACCCCAGCCCCCCGTGCTCTCCATGACGCCGTAGCGAAAGGTCAGGAACTTCCAGCGCTTGGCGAGCTGCGCGGTGATCTTGAAGTCGCTCGTCGTCTCGCTGATGTCCTCGGTGAGCAGCACCGGCTTCGAGGGGTCGTTGGAGGTCGTGACCCGCTGGTAGGTCCGCACGCGCCCCCGCGGGTCGTCCACGAGCTGGAGGATGTAGAACTTGTCGGGCTTGGGGCGTAGGCGGATGGTCACGTAGTGCTTGAGGGCGCCCTGGCCGAACAGGTACTCGCTGCGGATGTCCACGTCGACCTTGGTCGCCGCGTAGCTCCCCGTGAAGTCGCTCACGTCGGCGGCGATGCGGTCGAAGCGATCGATGAGTTCGTCATCGTTCACCAGGCGCCCGATGGTGCCCTCGCCGCGGTCGATCTTCTCGGTAACCGACTGCACGTTCTCCAAAGTCCCCTCCACGAGGGCGAGGTTCCGGTCCAGCTTGGACAGGCTCTTGGCGAGCGTCCCCTGGCGGGCCTCCTCGGCGGGAGCCGTCTGGTCGCCCACGAAGCGGCGGAGGTCCGCCGTGAGGCGGTCCACGTTCGCGAGGATGGAGTCCACGTGGCCCGAGACGCGCCCGGACGCGCGTCGGAGATCTTCCGTGCTGGCGCGGACGTTGTCCAAGATGGCGGCGATGTTCTCGCCCTGGGAGGTCACGTCGCTCGCCATGAAGGCGCGCAGGTCGTCGGACATGGCGGCGACGTTCTCCACCGTGCGGCGCACGTCGTCGCGGACCTCGACCACGGCCTGACGCCCCTCCTCGCCGCCCAGGGCGTCGTTGAGCGTCCCCGTGATGTTCTCGATGTCCGCCGTGATCCTCTCCAACTTGGGGAAGATGACGGCCGTGGAACGCTCGACCTGCTTCATGATGGCGCCGAGCCCCGACTCGGTGACCACGTTGCGCACCCGGTCGCCGTCGCCCAGCGTGCGCCCCGCCACGCCGGGGGTGAGGCTGATGTAGTAGTCGCCGAGCAGGCTCGCCTGCTTGCGCAGCACCGTGGCGCCGTTGCGCCAGTGGCCCGTGGCGGGGTCCTCGATCCCCTCGTGGAGCACGAGGTCGTCCTTCACCAGGATGGTCACGCGCGCCTTGTCGGGCTGGTCCTTGTCCAGGCTGATGGTGTCGATCTCGCCCACGACGATGCCGCTGAGCATGACGCGCGAGCCCTCCACGAGCCCCGTGGCGTCGTCCAGGATCGCGTAGACGCTGTAGGTCTTCCCGCGGTCGATGCCCCGGTCCAGGGAGCCGAAGGCCAGCGCGAAGGCGGCCGCCCCCAGGAGCGCCACGAACCCCACCCAGAAGACGGTCTTCATCTTCAGCATGGAGACCTCGGCGGGGAGCTCGACGCGACGCTCGCGAGGCAGCGGCCAAGCACACGACGTTGGGGGGAGGGAGGAGGCATCAGAACATCATCACCGTGAGGAAGTAGTCCAAGGTCAGGATGGCCACCGAGGACACGACGACCGCCTGGGTCGTCGCCATCCCCACGCCCCGCGCGCCGCCCGAAGCATAGTAGCCCTTGTAGCAAGACACGGTGGCGATCGCGACGCCGAACACCGCCGCCTTGATGACGCCGGACCAAACGTCCCAGGGCTCCAAGACACCGAAGATGCGGTCGAAGAACACGCCCTGGTCCAGCCCCATGGCCCCCACGGCGATGACCCACGACCCGCCGACCCCCACGACCGTCGAGATGACGGACAGCAAGGGCATCATGATGAGGGCCGCGACGATGCGCGGCGTGACGAGGTACTGCACGGGGTTGACGGCCATGGTGCGCAGGGCGTCGATCTGCTCGGTGACGCCCATGGTGCCGATCTCGGTGGCGATGGCCGAACCCACGCGCCCGGTGACCATGAGGCCGGTGAGCACGGGCGAAAGTTCGCGCGCGAGGGAGTAAGCGACAGTCGTGCCCACCAGGGACTCGGCGCCGAACATGCGGAAGGCGTACATGGACTGGACGGCCATGACCATGCCGGTGAAGGCGCCGGTGAGGACGACGATGAACAGGCTCCCGGCGCCCACGAACTCCAGCGCCTGGAGGAACAGCCGCCATCGGAACGGGCGGCGCCCGAGCCACACCATGGCCTCGAAGGCCAGCATGAGGACGGCGCCCACCGCCTCCACGCGGGCGATGAGGTAGCGGGCTGCGGCGGCGACGGGCTCCACGACGCGCGACCGTAGTGGACACGAGGCCCCAGGGCAACCGTGCGGGGCATCCTCCGGTCCACGAGGCGCTCGCTCCGCATGGCGCACCGCGCTTCTGGGTTGGACGAGCCCCCGCGAAGTGCTAGACGAGCCCCATGAAGTTGCGGGTGAACGGAGAGGAACGAACCCTCGGCGGCCCGACGCTGACCGTAGCCGAGCTCCTCGCGGAGCTGGGGCTCGGTGGGCGGCGGGTAGCCGTCGAGGTGAACCGTCGCATCGTCCCCCGGGCGCGCCACGCCGAGGCGGCGCTGGCCGAGGGCGACCAGGTGGAGATCGTCGAGTTCGTGGGCGGCGGGTGAGCCGCCTGGCCCGAAGCCGTCGTCATGCCGCGACAGCCACCCGCCCCAGCCAACCCGGACAGGCAACCGCGACAGCCAACCGCGATCCGCGCTCGGGCCGTGGGCCATTCGGCGCGAGGAGACACGGAGACATCATGCAAACCGCCAAGGCCGACGATCTACTGAAGGTCGGAGACTACACCTTTCGCTCCCGCCTGTTCGTGGGGACGGGGAAGTACGACACCCCCGAGCTCGCCCGGGCGGCCCTCGCCGAAAGCGGCGCGGAGGTCGTCACGGTGGCCGTGCGCCGCGTGAACCTCGATCGCGACGCCGAGGACTCGTTCTGGAACCAGATCGACCTCGAGCGCTACACGTTGCTGCCCAACACGGCGGGCTGCACAACGGCCGACGAGGCGGTCCGCACGGCCATGCTCGCGCGCGAGGTGGGCATGGGCGACCTCATCAAGCTGGAGGTCATCGGGGACACAGTGAAGACCCTGTACCCGGACAACATCGAGACCCTCAAGGCCGCCGAGGTGCTCGTCAAGGAGGGCTTCACGGTCCTCCCCTACGTCTCCGACGATCTCATCGTGTGTAAACGCCTGCGCGATCTGGGCTGCGCCGCCGTCATGCCCCTGGGTGCGCCCATCGGCTCGGGCCTGGGCATCCGCAACACGGTGAGCATCCGCCTCATCGTCGAGGACATGGACATCCCGGTCGTCGTGGACGCCGGCGTGGGGACCGCCTCCGACGCCGCCGTGGCCATGGAGCTGGGGAGCGACGCCGTGCTCATCAACACGGCCATCGCCCGGGCGGGCGACCCGGTCCTCATGGCCGCCGCCATGCGCGACGCCGTGGTGGCCGGCCGCGCCGCGGCCCGCGCCGGGCGTATCCCCGCCAAGATGTACGCCACGGCGTCGAGCCCCGTGGAGGGGCTCATCGCCTGAACCCCGCCTCCGCGATCGCCACCAAGACGGCCCGCGGTGAGGTGCTGCGGGCCGTCCGCCTGGTGCTCATCGCCGACGCGCCCCGCGTGGGCGACGAACGCGTGCTCGTGCAGACCGCGCGCGCCCTCGAAGGGGCGCCCCGAGGTGCGGTGCTGGTCATCGATCGAGACCGCCCGGGACGCGTGACCGATCGGGCGCGCCTGGAACGCCTCGCGGCGCACGTGCGTCAGGCCCAAGCGCACGGCGCCCTGGTGGCCGCGCACGGGCGGCCCGATCTCGCGCTGGCGGCCGGGGCGCACGGCGTGCAGCTCCCCGAGCGGGGCCTCCCTGCGGAGGTCGTGCGCGCCGCCTTCCCCACGCTGCTCGTGGGGCGCTCGTGCCACGATCGTGCGGGGCTCGAGGCAGCGGCACGGGCGGGAGCGAGCTGGGCCCTGGTGAGCCCCGTGGCAGCGCCGGTGAGCGGCAAGCCCGCGTCTCAGCCGCCCTTGGGGGTGGACGGCGTGGCGCACCTCGTGGCGGGGCTGGGGCTGCCGTGCTTCGCCCTGGGAGGCGTGACGCCGACGCTGGCGGGCGCGCTGTGCGCAGCGGGTGTGGCGGGCGTAGCGACGCTGGGCTACGTCCTGCTGGACCCGGCGCCGGCTAGAGCGGCGCGATCGTTGGCGGCTGCGTGCGGCCTGGCGCGGGGGAGCAAGCAATTTGACAACTCGACAGATTCAACGGAAAACTCCCAGGAAACCTGAGGTTGCTGCGCCGTGCGTGGCGACGCTCGCCCACTCGCGGAACCTGCGCCGCGCCGCGCGGCTCCCGCGCGGCTCTCGGTGGTCGTCTCAAGGCCGCCCCCGCCGCGCCGTTCCCCTCCCCAGCCAGGAGCTCTGTCGATGCTCACCCTGTCAATCCGTGACAAGAACGGTGAGGAGCAAGTCGTCCAGTACGACAAGGAGGAGGTCACGATCGGCCGCACGTCGGCCAGCGACATCGTGCTCCCCCGCAACAACATCTCCAAGCGGCACGCGCGCTTGGTGGACAAGGACGACAAGGTTGTCATCGTCGACCTGCGCTCCACCAACGGGACGTACGTGAACGGGCGCCGGATCACGGCGCCGGAGATCCTCACGCCCGAGGACAAGGTCTACATCGGCGACTTCGTCCTGCGCCTGGCCGATCCGGCCGCGGCCCAGGCGGCGGCGGGCCCGCCGCCCATGGCGCCGCCCCCCATGGCACCACCGCCCATGGCGCCGCCCATGCCCACGGGGCGGCCCACCGAGGTCGCCGATTCGGCGGCCGTAGCCGCCATGGCCCACGCGGAAGACATCGAGGCCACGCGCGCCATCGGCGCGGTGTCGAGCCCACCGCCGGTCGAGCCCGCGGTGGTGTCCTCCGCGGCACCGCCACCGATGGCGCCGCCGGGCCCGCCGCCCGGGGCCCCGCCCGCCCCGGTGGCCCCCCGGGTCACCGAAGGCCCGCGCGTGGCGCGGACGGTCGCGGCCATGCCGCACGATGCCCCGGCTCCGGCTCCGGCTCCGGGGCCCGCTGCAGCTCCGGCGCCCGCGGCCCCAGCGGCCCCCGCCGTGGGCCAGGACGGGTTGTACTTGGACGCGGCGGAGGCCATCAAGCGCCGCCTGCTGACCTCCATCGGGGGGGAGCGAGGAGCCGCGAACATCGTCCGCAAGGAGAAGTGGAAGGGGCTCAGGACCCAGGTGGACCGCGCCGTGGAGCAAGCCGCTGGGGCCGGCGAGATCGACGCCAGCCTGGACCACCCGCGCGTGGCGGACTTCACCATGGCGAGCTTGGTGGGGCTGGGGGCGCTGGCCGAGCTGTTGGAGGACGCCGACGTCCGGACGGTGGAGGTGAACGGTCCGGAGAGCATCCTGGTCCGCAAGGCGTGCGCCACGGCCGAGCCCACGGGCCGAACCTTCCCCAGCCCCTTCGTCTTGGAGCGCGCCCTGCTGGGCCTGGCCCGGGAGGCTGGGTTCGAGGGGGACGCGCTGCCGCCGAGCTTTGACGGGCGGCTGCCCAGCGGCGTGTCGGTCCAGCTCCTGGGGCGCGGCATCGCCCGCCAGGGGCCGGTGGCCATCTTCCGGAAGCCAGCCCCACGCGCGGTGACGCCGCAGACGCTGGTGGAGGAGGCGGGCCTGGACGAGGCGACGCTGGGGGCCCTCAAGGACGCCATCGCGGCGCGCAAGAACCTGCTGGTCGTGGGGCGCCCGGGCAGCGGGCGGACGACGATCCTCAACGCGCTCGCGTACCTCGTGCCGTCCAACGAGCGCATCGCCCTCATCGAAGACGTGCCGTCCATCACGCTGCCCCACGACGACGTGGTGCGGCTGGACCGGGATGGATTGGACGACGCGGGGCTGGACATCACGGACGTCTTGCCGCGGCTGAGCGCGGACCGCGCCCTGGTGGACGAGGTGTCCGGCGGCGAGGTCGTGGATCTCGTGGCCACGGCCCTGGGCGGGCATGACGGACTGCTGGTGGTGACGACGGGCTCCAACGCCGCGACCACGCTGGAGCACATGGCCCTGGAGCTGGAGCTCTTCGCCTCCGCGCGCCTGGACCGCTCGGCGCGGGCCATGGTAGCCGCCGCGGTGCACATGGTGCTCGTCGTGGCGCGCGGCGACGGGGGCGTAGGCAAGATCGTCGAGGTCGTCGAGGTGGAGGGCGCCGCGGACGCGGGCTTCCGCACGCGGGCCATCCTCGCCTCCTAGCCCCCGGCCCCCTTCCCCTCCTCCCCGCCTCGCCAGGGCACCCCAACCCCCTTCCCACGGACGCCGCCGATGTTCACGCTGATCATCGAAGACAAGCACGGGAGCGTGGCCGACGAGTACACGTTCGAGGAGGGGGAGTTCATCGTCGGCCGGAGCCAGAGCGCCGACATCATCCTCCCGTCGGACAACGTCTCGCGTCGGCACGCCCGCCTCTACACGGTGGATGGGCGGTGCTACGTCGAGGATCTCAACAGCGCGAACGGCGTGTTCGTCAATGGGCGGCGCATCCACGAGGTCTATCAGATCCAAGGGGCCGTCCAGCTCAAGATCGGCGACTTCTACCTCCACATCGAGGGCGGGGATGCGCTGGGCGGCGGGGAGCAAGTCTACGCGGAGCTCACAGGGCAGAACCTGAGCTTCCACGGTCAGGTCTTCCGGCTCACGCGCAACGTGACGCTGGTGGGGCGAGGCAAGGACTGCTCGCTCACCCTCATCGACCCCAGCATCTCGCGCATCCACGCCAAGCTCACGGTGGACCGGGGTGGGACCATCCTCATCGAGGACCTCAAGAGCTCCAACGGCACGTTCGTGAACAACGAACGGGTGGAGGTGGCGACGCTCTCCAACGGGGACGTCGTCCGCTTCGGGAACGCGGAGTTCGTCTGTGAGATGCCCACGGATCTGGGGGCGTCGGCCAACATGGGCGACTGGGGCGCGGCGCCGTCACGGGGGCGCAGCGTCTGGATCGTCGCGGCCATCGTGGGCATCGTCCTGGCGGTCGGGGCGGTCTTCATGCTGGTCTGGGGGGACCGCATCTTTGGGCCCCAAACGCCACCCAAGGCGCCGGCGGTGGACCAGGTTCAGGGCGACGGCCACAAGGCTCGCAAGCCTAAGAAGTCCAAGGCCGAGCGAGAGGCCGAGGAGCACGAGGAGAAGATCGCCGCCCTCGTTGCCAGGGGAACGGATCTGGTCAAGCGCAAGGAGTGGAAGAAGGCCCTGGATGCCTGGCAGGCGGTGAAGGAGCTGGACCCGCTGAACACCCAGGCCCAGAAGGCCATCAACCAGATCGCCCTGTGGAGCAAGCACAAGGAGGCGCTGGACGAGGCCCAGAAGCTGGAGAAGGGCAAGCAGTACGGCAAGGCGCTCAAGCGCCTGCGGGACGTGCTGGACGACGCCTCCAGCGTCTACTACGTGGACGCCGAGAAGATGCGCAAGCGGCTGCTGGAGATGAAGGCACCGCTGCTCATGCAGGCCAACGCGAGCGTGGACAGCCGGGATTGCCAACAGCTCAAGCAGGCCCTGGCACTGCTGCGCGAGGTCCAGAGCCTGGACCCCCGGGACGCCACGGTGCTGGAGCCCATCCACAAGGTCGAGGCGAACCTCAAGAAGCGCCGCTGCCGCTGACGGGCGGCGAGGCCGGCCGCGGACGGGAGCGCGACCGCAACCGCTTCCGCGACCGCAACCGCTGCCGCCACCGCGACCGCAACCGCTTCCGCGACCGCTGCCGCTTCCGCGACTGCGACCGCCACCGCCTACCCCCGCGGCGTGACCTCCCCACCGGCATCGCGCACCCCCGGTTTGACTCACCGGGCCCGCGCCCGGATCATGGGCGCGTCGGGCGGCGCGTCGCGCCGCACCTACGCCTCGACGCCGCGCGCAGGCGCCTCGCCCTGTGCGCGCCGCGCCTGCGCTCCGTGGGGCTCTCCCTTCCACGACCCCAAGCGCGCACGGGCGCTCTGGTCCTCTCCCCACCCGGACAACGCCTCATGCCCAGCCTCGCCTCGCCCGGTCGCCCTCGCGCGTGGGCGCTCTGCATCCTCCTCCCCAACCGTGGGCGCCCTCTCTCGACGCTCACCTCGCTGGCGGCCGTCATCTTGGCGGGTGCCTTGTCCGGGTGCCCCACCGATCCCCCACCGGCTGGAGACGTGTCCGACGCTAGCGCCACGGACGCGCCCGCGCCGGTGGAGCTCAAGCCCGGGCAAGTGTGCATCCCCGGTGACGTCAAGGCTTGTGTCATCGAGGGGTCTCGGCAGGCGCTCATCTGCAACGCCTCGGGCACGGCCTTCGTGGAGGGCGAGTGTACCGGCGAGGACGGCTCCCCGAGCCTGTGCATCGACGGTGCGTGTACGGCGTGCGTCCCCAACAAGAACGTGTGCCAGGGGGACGACCGCGTCATGAAGTGTCGGCAGGACGGGTCGGGCTACGACCTCTACCAGGACTGCCTCGCGGACACGGGCGGCGACGTCTGCTTCAACGGCGAGTGCCAGTCGCTTTGCGCCATCAACATCAAGTTCAACAGCTACATCGGCTGCGACTACTGGGGCGTGGACCTCGACAACGCCTTCGTCCCGGGCGGGGGCCGCGGCTACTACGACGCCCAAGGCGCCCAGTACGCCATCGCCGTGGCGAACCCACCCGACTCGCCACGCCCTGCCGTGATCGAGGTGAGCTACCGTGAGGGGGGCGAGGTGCAACCCGTGCCCTTCGTCATCGACCCAGGGGCGCGGGAAGGGGAGTCCAGCACGGCGCCCATGCCCACCGAGCCCCTCCAGCCCGGTGAGCTGCGCGTCTACCGCCTCCCGCGGCGGGACGTGAACGGCACGACCCTGGCGCCACTCGCCTACCGCGTGACCTCCTCGGTCCCCATCATCGCCTACCAGTTCAACCCGCTGGAGAACGAGAACGTCTTTTCCAACGACGCCAGCCTACTCCTCCCGGCCACCTTGCTGGGCAAGGAGTACGTCGTCATGACGCGCGAGCAGACCTTCGACCAGCTCCGCGGCTACCTCACCGTGGTGGCCGTCCTGCCCGGCGAGACGACCGTCGCCGTGGACGTCACCGCCTCGACCGAGGCCGGGGCGGTCTACCCCGGGAGCCCGGACGAGCAGCCCATCGCCCACATGGAGCCCGGGGACTCGGCCATCTTCACCCTCCAGCAGTTCGACGTGCTGAACATCGAGACGGACTCCCCCGGGGCAGATCTCACCGGCTCCCGCGTGCGCAGCAACCAGCGCGTGGCCGTCTTCGGTGGATCCGAGGCGGCGAACGCGCCCAACACGGCCCGCTGCGTAGACATCGACCCAGTGAGCGGCAAGGGGGTCTGCGAGTGGGATGGCACGACGCCCTGCCGAAACCTCATGGACTGCGTGTCCGCCGGGTTCAACACCTGCTGCGCCGACCACCTGGAGCAGCAGCTCTTCCCCGTGTCCACCTGGGGCACACACTACATCGCCACCAAGAGCTGGGACCGCGGCCAAGAGGCGGACATCTGGCGCATCCTCGCCGCCAAGGACAACACGACCGTGAAGCTCGTGCCGCCCCAGCAGGGCGTCAACGTCCCCGTGTTGGGGCGCGGCGAGTGGTTCGAGTTCGAGAGCCGACAGCACTTCGAGATCCTCTCCACCGACCCCGACAAGCCCATCCTCGTGGGCCAGTTCCTCGCCGCCCAGGACGCACCCGACCCCAACGTGGGCGGCATCGCCCAGCCCGGCGATGCCGGTACGGGAGACCCCGCGTTCATGCTCGCCATCCCCGTGGAGCAGTACCGCAACGACTTCGTCATCCTCGTCCCCGCCGAGTACGAGAACAACTACGTGAACATCGTCGCCCCCACGGGGGCCGCCGTGGCGCTGGACGGCGTGGACATCTTGCCCGGCTACTTCGAGCCCATCTCCGCCGCGGGTTATAGCGTCTACCGGGACCGCCTGGAGCCCGGCGCCCACACCATCACGTCCGACCAGCGCGCGGGCGTCATCGTCTACGGCTACGACCAGTATGTGTCCTATGGCTACACGGGCGGGCTGGATCTCGCCGAGATCAACCAGACGCCTGGCCTCGGGGGCCCCTGACGGCCCCTCCCCAGCCGCCGCGTCGCCCTGGGCGTCACGCCAGGGGCCTCGGCAACGGAGCAACCCAGTGAACTCTCTCGCCCCTCCCCGCTCAGACACCTCCCGGGGACCCGCCCCTTCGCGGACCCGCCCCCCGCGCTGGCAAGTAACCGCGCTCCTCGCGCTCCTGGCGGGCGTCTCGGCCTTGGGTTGCACCGATCCCTCCGGGGGCTCGGGCCCCGGCACGCCCGCCACGGACCAGGGTGCCCAGGCCTCGGACGTGGCCGCCCAGGCCGACACCGCCGCGGACGCCTCCCCCCAGGACGCCAGCGCCGACACGGGCCCGGTCGCGGACACCTTGGACGCCGACGCCCCGACCGGTGGCACGCTCCGCCTCACCATGGTCGACCCCCGCAAGGGCCTGGCGACCGGGCTCGAGCAGGTCCAGCTCGTGGGCGCGGGCTTCGCGGGGCGGGACGCCCTGACCGTCTACTTCGGCGAGAGTCAGGCCTTGGATCCCTTCGTCATCGACGACAGTCGCATGGCGGTCACCACGCCCCCACGGACGCCCGGCCTCGTGGACGTCCGCGTAGTGGACGCCACCACGGGAGAGGAGGCCGTGGTCGAGGCGGCCTTCCTCTACTTCAACCCCGTCGCCGTGCACGCCGTGGACCCGGCGTCCGGGCACGTCCTGGGAGGGACCCCCGTCACCGTGACCGGGGCGGGCTTCACGCCCGACACACACCTGCTGTTCGGAGGGCGCGCCGCCGTGGCGACGAAGGTCTTGGACGACGGGACCATCCAGGCCGTGGCCCCCGACGCGGCCGGCCCCGGCCCCGTCGACGTCTGGGTGTCCAACGCTCAGGGCGTCGCCCGCCTGGAAGACGGGTTCCTCTACTTCGCGCCGCCTCGCGTGGACGCCGTCGATCCCCCCACCGGGCCGCTCGCTGGCGGGACGATGGTGACGATCCGCGGCGCCGGCTTCATGGCGCCCCTCTCCGCCAGCGTGGGCGGAGTCCCCCTGGAGTCCGTGGTGGTCTTGGACGACGGGGCAGTGCAGGGCGTCACGCCCGCGGCGGACACCGCCGGGCCCGCAGACGTCGTCGTGGCTACGAGCTATGGCGCCGCCGTGGGCGCCGGGGCGTTCACCTACCTGCCCGACCAGCCGGGCGCGCTGGACACGCTCGCGATCTGGACCGTCACGCCGCCCCGCGGCCCCGCGACGGGCGGCGCCCAGGTGCGCCTCATCGTGTCGGGGTTGGAGCAAGCGGGTGTCCAGAGCGGGCAGGACCTCACCGTGCAGTTCGCTGGCGTGGAGGCGACCGTCAAGAGCGTGGAGCCCGCCTCGCACCTGGTGACCGTCGAGCCCCCCGCGGGCACCCCGGGCCCGGTGGACGTCGCCCTGACCGCCAGCGGCACGACCGCGCAGGCGCCGGGCGCCTACACCTACGACCCGGTGCTGCGCGTCTACGAGGTGACCCCCAACTTCGGGCCCCTCGAAGGCGGCACCCCCATCGAGCTCCACGGGACGGGCTTCGCGGCGGGCGCGCAGGTCCACGTGGGGGCGCTGCCGGCCGCGTCGGTGGAGGTCCTCGACGGTGAGACCCTCCGGGCCGTGACGCCCCCCGGCGCCCCGGGCCTCGCCAACATCACCGTCCTCCAAGCGGGCGCCACCGACACCCTGGTCGGCGGCTTCTCGTACCAATCGCCGCTCGCGCTGTGGGTCGTAGACCCGCCCCACGGGAGCCGGGCCGGCGGGACGGAGGTGGCCCTCTATGGCGCCGGCTTCCCCCCGGACGCCGAGGTGTGGTTCGGGGACCGCGCGGCCACGCACGTGCACACCGTCTCCCCTTCGCGCATCGAGGCGCGCACGCCGCCGGGTGAGGTGGGCGCTGTGGACGTGACCGTCCGCTCCGCCTCCAAGGGAGAGATCGTCCTGCCCTCGGGCTACACCTACTACGACCCCGAGGGGCTGTACGGTGGGACCTGGGGCGAGAACGTCGAGGGGGACGTCAACGTGACCGTCATCTCTGGGGCGGACGGATCCCCGCTGCCCGACGTCTTCGTCATGCTGTGGACGGACCCGGAGACCCCCTACCAGGGCTACACGAACCTCCAGGGACAGGTGACATTCAGCGGGCCCGATCTGCACGGTGAGCAGATGGTGAGCGCCTCCAAGGAGGGCTTCGCCTCCACCTCCGTCGTGGAGTACGACGCCACGAACGTCACCCTCTACATGACCCCGGTGAGCTCTAGCATGGGAGCGCCGCCGCCCGGGGAGCCGCCCCCCGTCTTCGAAGGGCAAGTCGTCAACCTCAGCAAGTACGTCCCCGTCCCCTGGGGACAGTGCGCCGACAAGACCGACGCCCCGGGGACGCTGTGTGATCCCTGCACGACCGACGCCGACTGCGCCGGGCTCGGGTGCCACGCCCTGCCCACCCAGGGGTCCTTCTGCACGAGCCACTGCGTCCAAGACAGCGACTGCCCGGACGGCTTCATGTGCTACCCCCTCAACGGCGTCCCCGAGCCCCAGTGCGTGCCGGCCACCGGCCAGGTCACGGCCTTCTGCGACTACACCAAGCCCACGATCTTGAGCCAAGACGTGCTCGCGCCGCCGGGCCAGCAGGTGAACCCCGACGGGAGCTTCGCGCTGGAGCTCCCCTTCGGAGAGCTGGCCGTCTTCTGCTGGGGCGGCATCTGGAACGCGGACCTCGAACAGTTCACGCCCTACGCGCTGGGTCTCAAGCGTCACCTTCTGGCTCTACCGGGGCAGACCTACGCTGGGGAGATCCACCTGGACCACGCCCTGAACGGCCAGCTCCAAGCCCGCCTGGACAGCCCCCCGTCGGGCCCCAACGGCCCCGACTTCAACTACATGATGGTCCACCTGGACCTGGGCAGCGACGGGACCCTCCAGTTCCTCGACGACGCCTTCGCCTTCGGAGACGAGCCGCTCGTCAAGACGGGCGTGCCCAAGGCCCTCACCGGGGATCTCTACGACGCCACCTACACGATCCTCGCCGGCGCCTTCTCGTTCACGGACGACAACCTGCCGTACTCGTTGACGCTGCACCGGAACATCGTGAAGACCGAGGACGACACGATCTACCGCTATGCGCCGAACGGATGGCAGCCCCAATCGTCGGGCGTGCTCGCGAACCTCAACGACCTCTGGGGCCTCGGTCCCGGCGACCTCCTCGCCGTGGGCTCCGACGGGCTCATCGTCCGCAGCCTGGGCGACGCCTGGGCCACGCAGCCCTCGGGCGTCAGCGAGCACCTGCGCGCCGTCCACGCCCTGCCGGACGGCCAAGCCGTGGCCGTGGGGCGGAACTCCTCGGCGACCTTCTACGACGGCGCTACCTGGTCCCCCATGACGGTCCCGGCGTACAACGACCTGGAGGGCGTGTGGATGGCGGCGCCCGACGACATCTTCGCCGTGGGCTGGTACACCGTCCTCCACTACGACGGCGTGAGCTGGTCCTACATGGGCGGCAACACCATCAAGAACCTCCGAGACGTCTGGGGCTTCGCCCCCGACGACGTCTGGGCCGTGGGCACCTACGGGCAGGTCATCCACTACGACGGCTCCACCTGGACCGACGTGCCCACGGGCACGCTCAAGAGCCTCCGCGCGGTTTGGGGCGCCGCGCCCGACGACCTCTTCGTCGTGGGCGAGGGGGCCACCATCCTCCACTGGGACGGCGACGCGTTCACGCCCATGGAGCCCCCGGACGGCGTCACGGCCACCCTGGAGTCGGTCTGGGGTCGCGCCGACGATGACGTGTACGCGGTGGGGGCCGGCGGGACCATCCTCCGGTACGACGGTACGCAGTGGCTAGACGACTCCCCAGCGGGCTACGACGCCACGTTCCTGGCGGTGGGCGGCACGGAGCACGACCTCGTCGCCACGGGCTCCCACGAGCTGCTCCTGGGGCCCATGCTCGCCGTGCCCGAGAACATCAGCCCCGCGGACGGCGGCGAGATGGGCGACGAGTACGCCATCTCGTGGACGACCCAGCCGGGGCCCGACCCGCACTTCAGCTACGTGGACATCTCCGTGCCGGGGATGTTCGGGCCCATCCCCGAGTGGACCACCGTGAACGACTGGGACGTGGAGGACATCCTCCTGCCCGATTTCCCGAACATCGAGGGGACGCCGGGCATCTCTCCGGGCTTCAAGATCCTCACGGTCATCCGCGTCTACCGCGAGGGCTTCGACATCGACCACTACTCCAACCTCGACCTCAACACGCTCATCTGGAACTCCTGGTCCATGGACCAGCTCACGTTCACCAAGCTGTAACCGAAGCCCATGGACCCAACCACCGCGACAAGCACGACGCAGAACCCGGACCGGGCCGGCGCAAGCCAGAGCCGTGCGCCCACGGCCCCGCGGACCCTGTCCCGTTCACGCCCCCCTGCCTCCGCCCGGGTCGCGTGGGGGACGGTCGCCGCCCTGACCTTGGGTGCGCTGGGGGCGTGCTCGGGGAGCGCGATCCTGGGGAGCGCGCCCGCGGGCCCAGGGAACATCCCGCAGACGACCGACACCGCGGGAGCCGGCGACGTGGACGGCGGGACCAACTCCCAACCCGACGTGGCCTCAGATGTTGCCGGGCCCGGTGATGCGTTCGAGGACCCGGGGCCCGACGTTGCCCCGGTCCCCTCGGTGTGGGAGCCCGTATCCCTGGGCGACTCCGGCGAGCTCTCCGCCGTGGCGACCTCTCCCACCGGACTCGCCGTGGCCGCCGCGGGGGACCGCGTCCTGCGCTCCGCGGGCGTGGGGTGGGCGCCCTACGGTGTGCCCCAGGCGGGCGGCTCGCTGCGCGGCGTGTGGACCGACGGCGACGTCGTCGTGGCCGTGGGCTTGGGCGGCCTCATCGCGCGCCGGGATAACCCTGCCTCCCCGTGGGTGCTCACGGAGCCCGGCGATGTGGGCGGGGGCGGAGGCCCGGTGGATCTCTGGGCCGTGTCGGGTCGCGCGGCGGACGACCTATGGGCCGTGGGGGACGAGGCCACCATCCTCCACTACGACGGCGCGGCGTGGACGCTGGAGCACGCGGGCACGCAGCTCGACCTGCGGGCCGTCTTCGTGCCGGCCTCCGTGGACGCCCCGGTGGTCGCCGTGGGGACGCGTGGGCGCATCCTCCAGGCCACGGCGTCCGGGGGCTGGGTGCTCAAGCAGGTGGCCTCCAGCGCCGTGACGCTGCGCGGCGTCTGGGGGGACGCGACCGGCGGCGAGCTGTTCGTCGTGGGCACGGGAGGAACCATTACCCACCGGTCCACCGCCCAGGCCGTCTGGCAGGGCCAGAGCTCCAACGACGCCGCCGGCCGAGACCTCTTGGCCCTCGCTGGGCGAGCCTCCGACGACCTCGTCGCCGTGGGCGCCCAAGGCGTCATCCTCCGCTACGACGGCGCGGCGTGGGGCGTACAGGAGGCCACCGGCCCCGCCTACGCGCACGCCGACCTCGCTGGCGTCGCGGCGCTGCCCGACGGCAACTGGGTGGCCGTGGGTGCCGCGGGCGGCGGCCTGCGATTCGACGGCAACGCTTGGGTCGACCTCCCCTCGCGCCCCCGAGCCGACCTCCACGCGCTCGTGGCGGGGCCCGACGGCGCCCTGTGGATCGCGGGAGACAGGGGCCTGCTGCTTCGCACGGAAGCCGGGGGCAAGGCGGACGGCTGGACGGTCGTTCCCGTGGACACGGATGCCACGCTGCGCGGGCTCGCCGTGGACGGCGCCGGGCGTGCGTGGGCCGTGGGAGATGGCGGGACGGTGCTCAAGACCACGGCCACTGGGGACACCGAGGTCTACCCCCAGCCGGTCCCCGTGGACCTCGAAGCCGTCCTCGTGGAAGACGAGGACCTCTGGGTCGCCGGGCGTGGCGGGACGCTGCTCCACGGCTCCCCGTCCGACCCCGCCCACCTCGTCCCCGTGCCCAGCGGCACCGTGGCGGACCTCCACGCCCTCGCCCGGGGCGGCGACGGGGCCCTGTGGGCAGCGGGTGGATTCGGTGCCCTCGTGAGGTACGACGGCGGGGGCACCGTGGCCCTGGCGACCGGCGTGGGCGGTGAGCTCCGCGCGCTCGCGGCGACGCCCACCGGCGTCACCGTCGCAGGGGACAACGGCGTCGTCCTGAGCGCGTCGGCGGACGCCGTGCGGCTCGACCACGAGCAGCCCGGCGTCTTCCTCTACGGCGTGGGCGCGCGAGGTGGCGTGACCTTCGCCGTGGGCTGGGGAGGAACGATCTTGCGCCAGGGGGAGGCCGGCGCGCCCTTCCTGGCCGAGCCCAGCGGGACCGAAGACGTCTTGGAGGCGGTGTGGATGAGCGAGACGCGAGCCCTCGTGGCGGGCCGTCGCGGGGTCCTGCTCCAGCGGATGGGGCCCCCGTCCGAGCGGGTGTCTCCGTGAGCCGGGTGAGGCGCAAGGACCATCGCGCGCGCCGGGAGCTCGCCCTCGACCTGCGCTGGGGCTCCCTTGCCCTCGTCGCCGGTTGTGTCCTGTGGGCCGGGTGCGGCGGGGCCGGGGTGACCGGCGCCGTGGACGCGCACGGGGAGGTCGGGGCCGACGCCGGCCCCGGCGTCGTGGACGCGGGGGCCGAAACGAGCGGCGCGGATGCGGGGCCCTGGGAGACCGCGGACGCCCCGCCGGGCGACCTGCTCCAAGACCTGGGCCCGACGGACGGCAGCGGGGCGGAGCTCGGCCCCGACGCCCTCGAAGACGTCCCCGCGGGCCGCTTCGTGCAAGTGCCCACGGGGCTCGGGCAGGACCCCGTGTTCAAGGGGGTCTGGGCGGGGAGCCCGGGCCGCGCCGTGGCCGTGGGGAACGACGGCCTCGTGGCGACCTGGGACGCCGAGGCCGGGTGGTCCCTCGGCCCGGCGGGGGAAGGCGCCACGCTGCTCAACGCGGTGACCGGCTGGGGACCGGACGATCTCTGGGCCGTGGGCAAGGGCGGCACCATCGCCCACGGGACGACGGCGGGGCTGGGGGTCGTGCTGCCCGCCGGCGTGCTGCCGACCTTGTGGGGTGCGGCGGCCGTGGGGCCGTCGGACGTCTTCGCCGTGGGGCTCGCTGGGACCGTCGTCCACTACGACGGGGCGGGCTGGCAGCAGGTCTCCGGGCCCGGGATGGAGCCGGCCATGTGGCAGGCCATGGAGATCACGAGCGACGTGACCGTGATCGTGGGGCGCGGCGGCGCCCTGGGGGTGCGCCCGGCCGGGGGCGCGCTGAGCCCCGTGGTCGTCCCCACCACGGCGGATCTGCTGGGCGTGGCCGCGGAGGACGCGGAGACCTTCTGGGTGGTCGGGGCGTCCGGGACGGTCTTGCAGGGGGGGCTCGGTGGCTTCACCCTGGTCCCCACGCCCACGGGGACCGACCTCCACGCCGTGGACGTGGGGCCCCAGGGGACGATCGTCGCCGCAGGCGAGGACGGGAGCCTCCTCGTGGGGCGCCCCGGCGACTGGACCGTGCTGCCCACGGGCGCCCCGGGGGCGCTACGCGCCGTGCACGTGGACGCGACGGGGCTCATCACGGCCACGGGCGACGAGGGCGTGTTCGTCGCGGGGACCCCCGAAGCAGGCCTCTCCTCGACCGCTGCGTTCACCCCCAACGAGGCCCTCAACGCGCTCTGGGAGGATCCCACGGGGGGCCCCGGGGCGCTGTGGGCGGCCGGCGACGGGGGGGCCGTGTTTCACTACCAGGCCGGCTTGTGGCTGGCCGAGGACACGGGCGTGAGCACGGACCTCCGCGCCCTCTGGGGCACCAGCGCCGACGACCTCTGGGCCGTGGGCTGGTCGGGCGTCATCGCCCACCGGGGTCCTGGGGGCTGGGCAAAGCTCGACTCCCCAGCCACGGGGCCACTGGAGGCCGTGGCGGGGGCCGCGCCCGACGACGTCTGGGTCGTCGGGGGGTATGGGGTCGTACTCCACTACGACGGCGAAACCTGGTCGCCGGTCGTGGGGTCGACCGACCAGCACCTCCGGGGCGTCTTCGGGTTCAACCCCGCGGACGTGTGGGCCGTGGGGGCGGGCGCCGCGATCCTGCACTCCACCGGGCTCGGCTGGGCGCCCGTCGCCGTGGAGCCCATCGTGGCCGAGGACGGCACCGAGCAGCCCATCGAGACCCCCCTGCATGGAGTCTGGGGCGCCGCGCCCGACGACGTGTGGGCGGTGGGGGAGGCGGGGCAGATCCTCCACTACGACGGCGACGCCTGGACCTCCACGGACCCCGGCTTCGGCGTCACACTGCGCGGCGTCTGGGGGCAGGCCGCGGACGCGGCTTGGGCCGTGGGGACCGCTGGGCACGCGCTGTTCTGGGATGGGGCCGCCTGGACCCCGGTGGAGACGGGCTCCGTGGCGACCCTCTACGCCGTCCACGGAGACGGCGAGGGCCAGGTCCTGGCCGTGGGCGACATGGGGACGGTGCTACGCTGGGAGCCCGCGCCCACCCAATCCATGCAATAGGCACGCGTCGCCTGAAGAGACGGGGCGGGAGACGCCCGAGGTCTCGGTCGGGTGGACTGACGCAGCGGGCGCGGCCCCTCAGCGCCGATCGACCGCCACCACGAGCCACTCCAGGCCCCGCCGCGCGAGGGAGACGCGCCACCGGGAGCCCAAGGGAGGCAGATCCACCATGCAGCTCACCGCGCGCGGCTCGGTGTGGAGTTGGGCCGCGCGGGCGGCCTGAGCGAGCGCGTCTCGCGCCTGGGGGCCGAGCCCCTTCGAGAGGTCTCGGATGAGGGCCTCCACCAGGCGCCCACGCCCCTCCAGGTCGCCCTGGCGCCAGCGTCTCGCCAGCTCTGCTCCCTGGGAACCCCCGTCCACGCGCAGCTCGGCCGTGTTGAGGAAGCGGGCGACCTCCTGAGCGTCGCCCTCTGGGCCCTGCGCGAGCGCCTCCAGGAAGCCGCGGAGAGCGTCCTCGGGGCGCGCGCAGGATCGCCCACAGCCCCCCACGAAGGGCGCGCGGTGCAAGGGTTTCCAGACGCCCTTGGGCGGCGGCGTCTCCTTGGCGGCGTCTCCACTCTGGGCGGCGGCGCCCGCGGATGGGGAGCGGCTCGCGGTCGCCGGCGGGGCCGGGCGGATGGGGGCGCGCGTCTCTGGCGCGCGACGGAGCGGGGCCTGGGCAGCGTGGCTAGCGGGTGGCGAGGGAGGGGTTGGGGCGCCGCACCCGGCTGCACTGTCCGCCGCCATGAACAAGCTCATGGGCAGCGCCAGGGCGAGGAGGACGCTCAGCGCCACACCCCGGGACCTCCCCCCGCCCGGTGTCTCTCCACGCGCCCCCGGGCGCAGGGCGCGGAGGGCGCGACGCAGGGCCCCGATGGTGCGATCCATAACCGCCTCCGACGGGACGGCGAGGGAGACGCCGTCGTGCCAGGCGGGGTCTCGCGGTTGGGCGGCCACGCGCAGGCCTTCTCGCCAGAGGGCGACGGCCAGATCCACAGCGGCCACGCCGCGCACGCCCAGCCAGAGGGCGGGCCCGCGCGACGCGCTCACCTGGAGCGACGCGGCGGGCGCGGGGCTCGTCGAGCCCAGGGATGCTCGCTCTTGGGACAGGGCGACGAGGAGGCGCTGGGTTCTGGCTCGCCAGGGGTCCGCGAGCCGCTCCAGTGACGGCGGTTCGCCGAGGGTTGCGAGCGCCGCGGCACGCGCCGCATGGGAGATCCCGCTACGGGGGAAGGCGCATCGAAGCGTCTGGACGAGTGCTGGCGGCCCCAGCACCCAGCCCACGGGGTCGGCGCTCAGGCCGGCGCGCACGCTGAGGCTGTCCACGAGGACGACTGATGGGGGCGGCTGGGGTCCGTGCGTTTGCGGCGTACCGGGGAAGAAGCCGGTCACCTGGCCGCCCGAGGGAGCGCAGGAGCGGTCCACGACCGTCGTGACGCCCGCCTCGTGGAGCCGCTCGTAGAGGGCAGCGGGCACGGGTGTGCCCGTGACGGGATCGGGGTCGGCGAGCAGGGCGAGCTTGGGGCGTTGGTCCTCCAAGATGCGGGCGAGGGTGTCCACGCGTGGGCGCATGGCTTGATCGCGCCCCAGGTCCACGTAGCGGGCGCCCGCGACGAGGGCGGCGCGGGGGAGGGAGGGCCAGGACGGAGAGGAGACGACGACCCGATCGCCGTCCTGGAGCAGTGTCCAGCAAAGGGCCTCGACGACGCGCTCGGCGCCGCGGGCGACGAAGACCTCCTCGGGGTTTCGGCCCGTAGCGGTGGCGAGGGCGTCTTCCAGGGCCGCCTCGTCGGGGGGCGGCGAGGCCCAGGGGTCCACGGCGGCGGCGGCCGCGCGCGCCGCCTCGGGGATGGGAGCCACGAGGCGGACGTCGGACAGGTCCAGCGGTTCCGGCGCGTGGGATTCCCGGGCGGGCGGCCGCCACGGGCGAAGCGCTCGGAGGAACTCTTGGGAAGGGCGTCCGACGGGCGAATGAGGAAGCTTGGTTATCACGGACGCATCCTGGCACCGGTCGTCGGGGGTCACAAGCGCGCGAGGCGGGCCCCACCGGTTCCCTCCATTCCGCGGAGTTCGGTGTGCGTGAGTTCGCGTCGGATCAAGCGGGGCGGCGGCGGGCCCAGAGCAGGCCCAGGAGGAGGAGCGCCCAACCGAGCGGCGACGGAGAGTGCCCGGGCCCTCCGCTGCAACCGGAGGTGCCTCCCCCCTGGGCGCGGTAGGCGGGGCCTCGGTCCACGCTGGGGAGCGACCTGGGGCCGCTGGGGCCGGCGTCCGGTGCCCCTCCCAAGCCGGCGTCGGGGTACGTCTCGGGCGTGGGGCCGGGGCTCGCGTCTCGCTCGTCCGTGTTGGGCTCGGCGTCCGCGTCGGAGGTCGGTGTGACACTGCCGGCGTCTTCGTAGAAGACCGCGGAGACGCACTCCGGCGCCATGGTATCGGCGTCGATGGAGCAGACCGTGCCATCGGGGCAGGGGGTGAGGACGGCCTTGCCCTCGTGGCAAAAGAGGGTGGCATCTCCGGTTGTACACTTGCCCGTGAGGGGGATGTCGGCGCAGGGGGTCTGGGCGCGGTCGATGCACACGTAGAAGCCGGGGCGGTCGGAGAGCTCGGCGCAGATCTCCCCGTCTGGGCAGGGGATCGTGACGGCCTCGTCCCGCGCCTCGTCGCAGAAGGCGAGGGTCAGCGCGTCCACGCAGGCCCCGTCCGCGGTGACGCCCGTGGTCTCACAGGGCTCGGCGTGGGCGACGCGGGGCATGGCGAGGGACAAGACGAGCGCCCCGACGAGCGCCGCCGGCCACACCCGCCACGCGACGCTGGTCGGCGGGGTTCTCGGTATCCGGGCCCCGAGGTCGGGTTCCTCCGCGCGGACGGCAAGGCCTTCGCTCGCTCCGGGCACAGATGGTGAAGCGAGGCCCCACGTAGTCGGGGCGCCTAGGGCGGGCGGGGTGGGTTTGGGCAGCAACGGGGACCTCTCTCCGCGGGGACGGCCTCATTGTAGGAGGCGCTCTAGGCTCGGCGCAAAGACCCTATGCGCGGGAGCTGGTCGTGTCGTGGGGCTTGCGATGGGGGGCACGAAGGCCGCCTCGACGCGTGACGGGGCCGCGTGGAGGAGACTCGTGGGAGGGCTACTTGCCCACGCAGAAGGTGGAGAAGATCTCTCCCAGGACGTCTTCGGGGGTCGTCTCGCCCACGAGGGTGCCCAGGGCCTCCAGGCTCTCGCGCAGGTCCAGGGCGACGAGCTCCAGAGGGGCCTGGTGGGACAGGCCTTCTGCGGCGGCGTGAAGGGCACGGGCGGCCTCGTCGAGGGCCGCGCGGTGCCGCTCTCGCGTCACGACGAGGCCGCTGTCTCCATCGAGGACGCCCAGGTCGCGCGCCACGCGATCCAGGAGTTCATCCAGGCCCTCTCCGGTGACGACGCTGACGCCCAGGGTTCCGGGGCGGACGTGCGCGTGGGGCAGGTCGACCTTGGAGGTGACCTCGACCACGGGCACGCCGGGCGGCGTCTCGAACGCGAGCGCGGACGACTCGCCGGGTTCGGTCGCGCCATCGTGGAGGTAGATGACGAGGTCGGACGCCTCGACGTGTCGGCGGGCTCGGTCCACGCCCACGGACTCCACCGGGTCCGCCGTGTCTCGGAGCCCCGCCGTGTCCGCGAGCACGGCGGGCACGCCGCGCACGTCGATGGTCTCCTCCAAGACGTCTCGCGTCGTGCCCGCGTGGGGGGTCACGATGGCCCGGTCGTGGCCGCAGAGGGCGTTGAACAGGCTGGACTTCCCAGCGTTGGGCGGGCCGGCCAGGGACAGCCGCGCGCCCTCGCGGAGGAGGCGCCCGCGGCGGCTCGTGGCGGCGAGGGCCGCCAGCTCCTGCGCCAACGCGGTGGCCTGTTCGCCGAGGCGCGGCGCGTCCAGCACGTCCAGGTCCTCCTCCACGAAGTCGATGGCGGCCTCGACCTGGGCCAAGAGCGCGAGGGTGCGGCGGCGGGCGTCTTGAGCCGCGTCGCCCAGGGCGCCCGCGAGGAGGAGCCGCGCTTGGGCGAGGGCGCGGTCGCTCCGGGCCGCCACGAGGTCGGCCACGGCCTCGGCCTGGGTGAGATCGAGCCGGCCGCTCTCGAAGGCCCGCCGCGTGAACTCCCCCGGCTGGGCCGCGCGGGCCCCCGCGGCCCAGCAGACCTCCACCGTGCGGCGGAGGGTGAGGGCGCCGCCGTGGACCGAGACCTCGACGACGTCCTCGCCGGTGTAGCTCTTGGGGCCGCGGAAGAAGGTCACGAGGGCCTCGTCGACCCGGTCCCCGCGCGCGTCGGTCCACCAGCCGTGGTACACGCGCCGGACCTCCACGCGCCGAGGCCGCGGGAGGAGATGGTCCAGGGCGATGGCCCAGGACGCGGGGCCCGAGAGGCGCACGATCCCCACGCCCCCTCCCGGGGCGGTGGCCACGGCCGCGATGGTGTCGGTGGGATCGAGCACGGCGGCGCATCCTACGTGCGGAGCGACGCAGGTCCAAGCCGCAGACGGGGCCATCGCGGTCTGTCCACGGCTCCCCCTCCGACGCCGCCCGCCGCTGCCCGCGGCGACATCTCGGTAGACCACGCACCACGTAAACAACAATCA
>CAYZID010000023.1:0-36726 GCA_964478315.1 uncultured Myxococcales bacterium
TCTTTCATAGGAGTGGCTGGATGTTGTTTGTTTGGTTTTTAGTTCGTTGGATGTGTTTTTGTATATGGTTGTGTTGCTTTGTCCTGGTGTTGTTTGTGATTTTGAGTATTTAGTTTTTTGCTTTTTTTTTGTTTCACGCAAAGACCGGCATTCGGTTTTTCTGCCTTTCTCGTGGGCTCGGAAGTGTGTAAAAGGGACAGGCGGTGTGGGGGGCGGCGGGGCGGCTGGCGCTGGGCGATGGCGGGTGGGGCTCATGGTGGGGTGGGACGGACGGCGCGCCGAAAGGATCTTGGCGCCCCGTCTCGTCCGCCCCGGACGCCCCCGGCCCGCGGGTCCCGTTGGAATCGGGGAAGCCCGCTGCGCCTTGTCATCCCTGAGCGTATTTGGTAGCCCATAAGGGGCGCGGAGGTCTCGCCGTGTCCGTGCGTTTGGGTCCGTGCGTTTGGGGTCGGTCTGCTGCGTCTAGGCCAGGGTGACATGTCGAACTTCAAGCTACGCATCAGCGACGACTCGGGATCGAGCTCGGTGGTCCCGCTCACGCGCGAGACGATCACGATCGGCCGCAAGGAAGGGAACACGATCCGGCTCACCGAGCGGAACGTGTCGCGCGAACACGCGCGCCTCCGCGTGGGCGAGGACGGGGTCATCCTGGAGGACCTCAGCCGCTACGGGACGCGCATCGACGGCACGCGGGTCAAGGGCGAGAAGAAGATCGAGCCCGGCGAGACCATCTCCATCGGGGACTACCAGCTCCAGCTCGAGGCCGAGGGGGCCAGCGCCGCCGCCACGGCGCCGAGCGGTGCGGGCGCCTCGGGCGGGGGAGCGGCGGCGAAGCCCGAGGCCAAGGCCGCCCCCAAGACCCTGACCAAGAAGCCCAAGTCCAAGCGCGCGGGGGGCGGCTCGGGCGACACGGCCATGATCAACCTGGGCGAGTTCGCGGCCCGCGAGCGCGCCATGGGCAAGAAGCGCATCGTGGCGGACATGCCCATGCTCTTCGTCGTGTCGGGGGAGCTGCGCGGGACGGAGCTGCGGATCACGGGCAACGAGGTCGTCATCGGGCGCACGCCGGACAACGACCTCCAGCTCGACCACCGCTCCATCAGCCGCAACCATGCCCGCATCGTCAAGCAGGCCGGCCGCTACACGATCTTCGACCTCGACAGCGCCAACGGGATGAAGATCAACGGCGAGTTCTACACCGAGTCCATCCTGGGGCGCGGAGACATGGTGGAGCTCGGCCACGTCCGCATGCGCTACCTGGAGGAAGGGGAGACCTTCGCCTTCCGGCCCGAGGACTACGAGGAAGGCGCGGCGGGTGCGGCGCTGGACGACGTACCCCCGGAGAAGAAGGGCGGCGGCGGCAAGCTCCTCCTGCTCGCGGCGCTGGTCCTCGTAGCGGGCGGTGTGCTGGCGGCCTGGTTCTTGTACTTCAACAAGCCCGAGCCCAAGCCCTTCGTGGCCTCTAGCGACAAGGCGGCCGCGGAGGCCGTCAAGGCGGAGGTCGGGCACGACAAGGGCGAGGAGGGGGCGGGCGCCGGGGCGGCCAAGGCCACCTCCACGGCGGCAGCCCCGGCCGCCGCCACGGCCAGCGCTCAGGCCGCCCCGGGCGCGGGGGCCACGGGGTTGTCCAAGGAGGTCGCCGAGGCGCTCGCCAAGGCCCAGGGAGATCTCAAGAGCGAGCGCTGGGACGAGGCCATCGCCACCTTCCAGGCGGTCTTGGCGCAGGCGCCCAACAACCAGGCGGCCAAGGACGGCTTGGCGCGCGCCCAGCGCGAGCAGAAGGTCGCGCGCACCTACAACGCCGTGCAGACCTTGGTGCAGGCCAAGGATCTGGAGAGCGCCTGGCGCGCGCTGACCACCGGGACGGTCCCGGACGAGAGCTCCTCGCTCTACACGCGCTACACGACCCTCCGCGACGCCGTGAAGGCGGGCTACTCCAACCAGGTGGTGGCGGAGGGCGAGAAGGTCGTGAGGCGCCAGCCCAACCTGGCGCTGGATCTGGCGAACAAGGCGCTGGGGATCAACCCCGAGAACGAGCGCGCTCGCTCGCTCAAGGTCAAGGCGCTTCGGTTGAGTCAGCGCTCGGCCGCGGCCATCGCCGCCGCCGCGAGCCCCCCCAAGGACCGCGCCAAGACCACGAAGAAGCCCAAGGACAAGGCCAAGGCCAAGGACAAGGACAAGCCCAAGGACAAGCCCAAGGACAAGCCCAAGCCCACCGCCACGGCCGGCGGGGCCGCGAGCGCCAGCGATCTCTACAAGGAGGGGCGCAAGCTCTACTCCACGAACAAGGCGGCGGCGCTGGCGAAGTTCAAGGCCGCGGCCGCCAAGGGCTACCCGCGGGCCTACCGCATGATGGGCAACATCTACCTCCAGCAGGGCAAGAGCGGCGACGCCATCCGCGCCTTCAAGAAGTACCTGCGCCTGCGCCCAGGCGCCTCGGACTCCGAGGCCGTGCGCAGCACCATCATCCGCCTGGGCGGCACGCCCTGAGCCCATCGCCGCGTTGTCCCCGCGTCGCCCGGTGGGCTCGCGCGGACGCCTCGTGAGGCGCCCGTGACGCCGGGCGAACGCCGTCAGCTCGCCGCAGAGCTCCTCCTCGTGGGCTTCGAGGAGGCGCTGGAGCCACCGGCGACCCTCCGGGCCTTCGTGGAGGAGGCCCCCCCGGCGGGCGTCATCCTGTTCGGCCGGAACGTCGCGTCGTGCGCCCAGGTGTCCGCCCTCACGCGGGCCCTGCGCGCCCTGTGGCCGGCCCGTGGGCGGACCCCGCTCATCGCCATCGATCAGGAGGGAGGCCGCGTGGCGCGCCTGCGGGCGCCTCAGTGTCCGGAGATCGTGGCGTTGCCCCCCATGCGGGCCCTGGGCGCTCGTGGCGACGCGCAGCTCACGCGCGGCCTGGCGCGCGCGCTGGCTCTCCAGCTCGCGGCGCTGGGCGTGAACTTCGACCTGGCGCCCGTGGCCGACGTGGACACGAACCCGGCGAACCCCATCATCGGCGACCGCGCTTTCGGGGCGACGCCCGAGGTCGTCGCGCGCCACGCCGTGGCCTTCTCCCAAGGGCTCGCGGACGGCGGCGTCCTGTCCTGCGGCAAGCACTTCCCCGGCCACGGCGACACCCACCTCGACAGCCACCTCGCCCTGCCGCGCCTGGGGCACTCGCTGGAGCGCCTGCGGGGCGTGGAGCTGGTCCCCTTCCGGGCGCTCGTGGAGGCCGGCGTCCCCGCCCTCATGACGGCGCACATCGTCTTCGAGGCGCTCGATCCCAGCGCGCCCGCGACCCTCTCGCCGTTCGTCTTGAGACCGCTGCTCCGAGAAGAGCTCGGGTTTGAGGGCGCCGTGCTGTCCGACGACCTGGAGATGGCGGCCGTGGCGGCGACAACGGCCCCCCAGGAGTCGGCAGGCCAGGTGGTCGGTGAGGCGGCCGTGCGCGCGGTGGAGGCGGGCTGCGATGGGGTGCTCGTGTGCCGGGATCTCCAAGCGGCCCGCCAGGCGCGCGACGCCCTGGCCGCGCGCCTGCCTGTCGCGCGCCTGGAGGAGGCCCTCGGGCGCATGCGCGCCCTGCGGGACGCCGCCCAGGATCACGCCGCGCGCCCGGCGCCGCCTTCCCTCCCGGCGCAGGACGAGGCCGCGCGGCTGCTGGCCGGGCTCGTCGGCCACGAAGCGTCGTCTCCGGCTTGACGGGCCGAGGCGCTCAGCCCCGGAGCGCCACCCACCCCTCGGCGGCGAGCAGGGCGAAGAGCGCGAGCAGCAGGCCCCCCCAGAGGCCGCGATGAGGCGCGCGACCCGCGGAGGACCGCGCACCCACGCCGTGCGCCACCGCACTCGGAGGTGGCGCTCCGGCGGGCTCGCCCGCGAGCGCCGCGCGCACCGCGTCGAGGTCCGCCGGAGTGAGGTCCGACTCGGCCGGATCACCGTTCACCGCCAGCGTCACCGGCGGCGTGGGCCGGGTGCCCGCGTCCACCTTCCGCGAGAGCGTGTAGAACCCAGTCAGCTCCGCGCGGCCCAGCGCGGCTGGCTCGCCGGGGGCGGGCTCGGCGATGGGGCGCCGGGACCCATCCGGGCCCTCCAACTCCAGCGGGCCCTCGCCCGACGGGGGCAGCGCGCGAAGGACGTCGCCCACCCGGAGGCCCCGTCCGTCGGCGTCGCCCGCGCTCCCCGGCGCGCCACCGCCCAGGCGGCCCGCCAGCCACAGGACGAGGCGGTCCACGAGGGGCACGAAGACGGGGCGCACCGGGAGGTCGGTCCAGTCTCGGTCGATGGTCGTGGTCCACTGGAGGACCCGGCCCCGTCCCTCGCCGCGGGCCACGAGGAGGGGCGCGCCGTTGGTGAGCTGGGCCAGGACCTGGACGCCCGGCCGCGCCTGGGCGTCGAGGAGGCAGTAGCTGTAGATCCTGGCCGCCCCGAGCCCCCCGCGCGCGTTTCCGGCGGCGGCCTCGCCCAGCATGGCTCGGAGGTCCTCGGTGAGGGGGTGCCCCGGCGCCAGGCGTCCCACCGTGAGGGCGCGCACGGCGGCGGCGGGGTCGTCGCGCGCGGCCACGGTCTTCACCGACCGCAGCGGCAGAGGAGCCAGGCCCAGGAGGCCGCCGTCCCAGGTGCCGCGGGGAGTCGCTGGCCCGGGGCGTGCGCCGCCCGAGGTTCCCGGGAGCTGGTCGGGGCGCTGGGCGTGGGCGTTGTCGCCGCACGTGATGAGCACCCCCCCGCCCTCCTCGACGAAGGCGCGGATCGGGAGCGCCTGGTCCCGCGAGAGGGGTGGGGGGTTCGCCAAGACGATGACATCGAAGGAGGCGAGCTCGGCCGTCGCGAGGTCCTCGGGCGCGAGCCACGCCGGGGTGATCCGCGCCCCCCCGTCGTCCCCCGCGTGCCGCAGGGCGGCGTCCAGAAAGAACAGCTCGTCCAGATAGGAGACGTCGCGCGGGGCGCCGTCCACCAGGCCCACCCGGAGGCCGGTCGTCCGCTGCGCTTTGAAGAAGCGCTCGTCGTCGTCGACCAGGGCGCCCCCCGGGACCACGCGCGCGCGGCCCAGCCCCTCGCCCCCGGCGCTGGGCGGCAGGGTGAGCTCCGCCGTGCGGCGGGCGCCCGCGGGCACCGCCACGGTGCTCGTCGCCTCGGCCTCGTCCACGGTGACGGTGACCTGGAGGTCCTGGGGGGAGGACGAGAAGTTGCCCACCTCCACGAGGGCCTGGCGGCTCGTGGGATCGTAGTCCACCCGGAGGACGGCCTGGTTGCCGAGATCCGCGCCGTCCCGGAGGTCGAGGAGGCGTACTGCGGGCGGAGAGAGGGCCGCCCACGGGGCCCCCAGGTGCGCCCAGGCGTGGGCCGCCTGGTCGGATAGCACGAAGATCTGCTCGGGGAGAGGCCCGGCGCTGGGGTCGAGGTCCGCGGCGGCCGCCGCGAGGGCGCGCTCGGCGGCGCGGAGCGCGCCTGGGAGGTCTCCCGGGTGTTCGGTGGGGTGGATCTGGCCCAGGGCGCGGGCCACCTCGGCGCGATCGAGTGTGGCCTTGGGCGTGCGCGCCTGGGCCGGGCGCCCGGCGGTGACCACGGCGACGTGGGTCTGGGGCCCGGCGGCCTCGGCCAGGGCGCGGGCGCGAGCCAGGGCGCGGTCGAGGAGGGTCTCGTCCGCCCCCTCGGGGCGCGCGCTCATGGACGCGGAGTCGTCGATGACCAGCGCCACGAGGCCGGGGCGGCCCACGGCGTCCGCGACCGGGGCGTCGCGCTGGACGTAGGGCTTGGCGAGCGCCAGGGCCAGGGCGGCGACGAGGGCCACGCGCAGGGCGAGGACCAGGAGCTGCTTGAGGCGCATGCGGCGCGCCAGGCGCTTGTCGCTCGACAGGAGGAACTCCAGGGCGGCGAAGGGCACGCGCCGGGCGTGGCGACGGTGGAGGAGGTGCAGCGCCACGGGGACGGCGGCGGCCGCTAGCCCCAGGAGCATCCAGGGGGACTCGAAGCCCACGTCAGCGGCCCCCTGGGTTGGAGGTCGCGCCGCGCGGTGGGCGCTGGGCGCTGGTCCCCCCCGCGCGGAGGGCCTCGGTGAGCGCGTCCACGGGAGAGCGCCGCGTGTCCACGAGGAGGTACCGGGCGCCCGCCTCGGCCGCGCCGCGGCGGAGAGTGTCGAGGTGGCGGCCCAGGTGGCGGAGGTAACGGGCGCGGATGAGGCGGGGCTCCACGAGGAGGCGGTGGTCGGTCTCCAGGCCCTCGAAGAGGGTCATGGCCTGGAAGGGGAGGTCCAGCTCGTCGCCGTCGAGGACGTGGAAGACGAGGACCTCGTGGCCGCGGCTGGTGAGGTGACGCAGGGCCGCGAGCGTGGGCTCGGCCGGGGCGAGGAGGTCGCTGAAGATGGCGATGACGCCGCGGCGGCGGGCCAGATCCCCGGCGGCGGCGAGGCCGCTCGGCAGGTCGGTGGTGCCGCTGGGCGCGGTGCCCTCCAGTCGCTCCACGAGCGGGGCCAGGTGCGCCAGCCCACGGCGAGGCGGCAGGACGCGGGCGGGCCCGTGAGACCAGGTGACGAGGCCAACCGCGTCCTGCTGGCGCAGCAGGATGGAGGCCAGGCTGGCGGCGAGCACGCTGGCGTATTCGAGCTTGGTGAGGCGCTTGGCGTGGCCGTAGCCCATGGAGCCCGAGGCGTCCACGGCGAGGATGGCCTGGAGGCTCGCCTCCTGCTCGAACCGCTTGACGTAGAGCTTGTCGGCGCGCGCGAAGGCGCGCCAGTCCACGCGCCGCAGGTCGTCGCCGGGCGCGTACTCCTTGTGCTCGGCGAACTCGATGGAGCTGCCGTGGTGGCGCCCGCGGTGCACGCCGCCCAGGCGCCCGTCGACGACCATGCGCACGCGCAGGGCCAGGGAGCGCGTGCGGGCGAGGACCTCCGGGTCCAGCGGCCCGCCACCCGAGGGGGTGGGGTGTGCGGCGGGGGGGCGCACGGGCTCAGGCGCCTGGGGCTGGGGTGCTGTCCAGGACCGCGCGCAGGACGTCGGCCACCCGCACGCCCTCTGCCTCCGCCTGGAAGTTGAGGAGGGTGCGGTGCTGGAGGACCGGGCGCGCCACCGCGCGGACGTCGTCGATCGAGGCGTGGGGGCGCCCGGCGAGGGCGGCGCGCGCCTTGGCTCCCAGGATGAGGAACTGGCTGGCCCGGGGCCCCGCGCCCCAGGAGACGTAGCGGCGCACGAGCTCGGGGGCGTTGGGCGCGCCGGGCCGCGTGGCGTGTACCAGGGACACGGCGTAGCGGACCACCGAGGGCGCGGCGACGACGCCCAGGACGACCTGCTGGAAGCGGATGAGCTGGGCGCTGTCCAGCACGGGGGTGAGGGGTGGGAGTTGGGCGCCCGTGGTGCGCGAGACGATGGCGACCTCCTCGTCCATGGTGGGGTATCCCACGTCGATGGAGAACATGAAGCGGTCGAGCTGCGCCTCGGGTAGCGGGTAGGTGCCCTCCTGCTCGATGGGGTTCTGGGTGGCGAAGACGAGGAAGGGGGCTTCCAGGGGGTAGGTCTTGCCCGAGGCGGTCACGCGCCGCTCCTGCATGGCCTGGAGGAGGGCCGCTTGGGTCTTGGGGGGCGTGCGGTTCACCTCGTCGGCCAGCAGGAGCTGGCAGAACAGCGGCCCGGGGATGAACTCGAAGGAGCGCCGCCCCGTCACCTGGTCTTGCTCCAGGACGTCGCTGCCCGTGATGTCGCTGGGCATGAGGTCGGGCGTGAACTGGATGCGGTTGAAGCGCAGGCTCGTGGCCTGGGCCAGCGTGGAGATGAGGAGCGTCTTGGCCAGCCCCGGCACGCCGATGAACAGCCCGTGCCCACGTGAGAGCACGGCGATGAGCAGCAGCTCGATGACGTCGGCCTGCCCCACGATCCGCTTGGCGAGCTCGTCTCGGAGCTGCTGGGCGGCCGCGGCCAGGGCGGCGATGTCCTCGGGCGTGGCGTCCAGCGCGCTCGGGGGCCCAGCGCCGGGCGCGCTCTCGGGAGCGGGCGGCGCGGGGGCCGCGAGCGGCGCGGCCGTGGGGGTTGAGTCTGGGACGTGGGTCATGGGGGACTCCTGGCTCCGCGCGGGGCGAGGCGAGAGGCTGGGCAGTGAGCGGGACGGGAGGTGGCGCCGTCAGGGTGTCGCGGGGACGGGGGGCGCCCCGGCCGGGGAGGCGGTGAGCAGCGCCTGGGCGCGCTCCTCGCGCTGGGCGAGGGGCGTGAGGCCGAGGGCCTCATACGCCATCTGGAGCAGGCGGTGGACGTCGGGGTCGAAGGGGTTGAGGTCCAGGACGCGCTCCAGGTGGCGTCGCGCCTGCTTGGGGTGACCCAGCGCGAGCTGGGCGCGGCCCAAGTAGAGGTGGAGCAAGACGAACCGGTCGAAGATCCCCAAGGGCTTCTGGAGCACCTTCACCGCCTCCTCGGGCTTGCCCTGTTGAAGCAGGACGTCACCGAGCTTGGCCTGGACCACGGGCGTGGCGGGGCCCACGAGCGCGGCGGCGCGCCGGAGGGTCTTGGCGGCGGCCTTGTAGCGCCCCTTGAGGCGAAACTGGTCGGCCAGCCAGGTGAGGCGCCGCGCCCGCTCCTCGGGGACCATGCGCAGGGTGGCGGCGTCCGCGTCCTCCCCCTGGAAGACCTTGGGGAGCTCCGCCGGCTTGGGGAGCTTGCGGAGCCCGCGGCGGCGCAGGGAGTCCTCCCACGCCCGCTGAAAGCCCGCCCAGGGTACCCCGGCGAGCGTGGCGATAGCCTCGCGGTCGGAGCGCCCCGCCGCCAGCATGGTGGGGATGCGTGGGGGCCCCTGGGGACCGGCGCGCTCCACCAAGAACTCCATGACGGTGAAGACCTCGGCGAAAGCGGTCGCCGTGGCCTCCTGGCTGGGGAGCTTGGCCATGGACGGGCTCATGGCCTCGAAGGAGACGAGCTTCCCGTCCTCCAAGGCGCGCGCGAGCAGGTCCTCGCTGGAGCGCTCCAGGTGGGGGGCGCGGGGTCCGCGCCAGGCGGACTCGTAGTACTTGGCGAGCCCCTCGTGAAGCCAGATGGGCACGGTGTTGCGGCTGCTCCGGGTGACGAGCAGGTGGACGAACTCGTGGGCCAGCGTGTCCCGCCACGCGTAGCCGTACACCAGCGCCCGCGGCGAGACGATCATGAGGCGGTCGTACTTGCAGAGCGCGATGGTCCCCGAGGTCTTGATCTCCTCCACCGTGAGAGGGCTCACGGCCGCCAGGACCTCGGGCGACGCCAAGAACTCCACCCGCACGGGCCCCGGCGGGGCGTACCCAAACCGGCTCGTCAGGGCCTCCCACGCGGCTTCCAATGCCTCGTCGGCGTAGGGGACCAGCACGGCGTCTGGGCCCGGGGCGTAGGACAGGGCGAAGTGCCCGCCCGAGCTCAGCCGGCGCACGAAGCCCGCCGTGGCGTCGCGCGTGGCGGCGGCGAGCGCGGCGAGCTGGGCCACGCCGGGGCTCCCGCCCTCTCGCACCGCCAGGTCCAGCAGGCGCGCGGCCTCGGCGTAGCGCCCCTGGAGCAGCCGCGTGTGACCCGCGGCGGCGAGCCGCTCCGCGGGCGCCCCGGGCCCCAGCGCCCCCTCGCGGGCCTCCCACTCTGCCACGGCGCGCGCGGCGGCCTCCGTGTCCCAGGCGTGGAGCGCGCGCTCGACCTCCAATGGGGAGGCGGCCCGCGCCGCCGCTCCGCTCCCCCAGGCCCCCGATCCGCCGCCCCCGCCGAGCCCCCAAAGCGCGGCCAGCACGGCGAGCGCCCGCGGTCCGAGCGCGCGCGCGGTGGGGGGCAACCGGCTCACTTGACGAGCTCCTCGTAGTAGCGGCGCACCGCCTCTCGGAAGCGCTCGGGCGCGGCCGCGCCCATCTCCCGCAGCAGCTCCTCGCGGTAGGCGGCCGGGGCGCCTGGGCCTTCGGTGGGCACCCCCACCTTCTCACGGGGGTCGTTGACGCCCACGACCTCCCGCCGGGGGCCATCGGGCCGCCGGGCTTGTTCCAGGGCCTCCTGGGCCTTGCCTAGTCGCTCCAAGGCGCGCTCTTGCGCCTCCCGCGCCTCCTGGGGCTCGCCTTCGCCCAGAGCTTCCCGCGCCTGGCCCATGGCCTCCGCGGCCTCCCGCAGCGGGGGCGCGAGCCGCTCGCTCACGCCGGGCTGCTCGGCCCGGGCCTGCTCCACCTTCTTCTGGAGGCTCGCCAGCCCCCGCTCCAGGTGACGCTGACGGCGGCTCAGTCGCCCAGCCCGGCGCCTCTCCTCCGGGCCCGGAGCCCCGGCCCGCGCTTGGGCACGCCCCAGCTTCTTCCCCAACGCCTGGGCCTGCCTGGCCGCGTCGTCCAGGGCCTTCATGGCCCCCCGGAGTCCGGCTTGGCGCCCCTCGTCGCTCTCGCGCGCCTCGCTCTCGCCCACCTCGGCCGACAGGGCCTTGGCGCTTCGGGCCACGTCGTCCACCTGGGCTTGGGCGGCCTCCAGATCCCCGTGGTCCAGGGCGGCGCGGGCTTGGCGCGCCACCTCGCGGAGCGTCTCCAGCGAGGCCCTGTCCTGGGGGTGGAGCGCAGCGTCGGGTGTCCCCTGGAGGGTGTCGCCCAGGGCCGCGGCCTCCTCGCTGAGCGTCCGCCCGGCCTGCCGACGCGCCGCGTCCCGCGCGGTGCTGCGCTGGCGCTCCAGGTCCGCCGTGCTGTCTCGCACGGCGCGCTGCCCGTCCACGACCTCCCCGAGGCCGCGCTGGAGGTCTCCCAGGAGCTGCTGTCCCGCCACCGAGAGCTTGCGCCCCGCCTGGAAGTCTGCCTCCAACCCCGCCACCATCTTCTGGGTGGCCGCGCTCAGGGCCTCCAGGCGTCGCATGGCCTCGTCCACCTTCCCCTGGGCGAGCAGCTCCTGGAGCGCGGCGATCTGGCTGTCCAGGTCGCGCATCTCGGCGCTGGGGCCTCGGGCGCTGGCCGCGCGGTTTTGGTTCTCGTAGGGCACCCGCTCGGCGAGCTTGCGCATCTGCCCGCGCATGTTGCGGAGGCGCGCCGCCAGCTCTCCGAGCTTTCGCTGGGCCTCGGCTTGGGCGTCCGCGTCGCCGCGCTTGATCCTCTCCATGAGCTCCATGAGCTCCCGCTGGGTGTCGAGCATCTCTCGTCCCTCGGCCAGGACGCGGTCCTCACGGCTGCGCTCCACCAGGCGCTTGAGGATGAACAGCGCGTCCTCGAGCGCGCTCGCGGCCTCTTGGTTCGTGCCGTCGAGGAGGGCCGCGACGACCGCGCCGTCGGTGAGCGCCCTGCGGCCCGAAGCGGCGCCCCGGCTCAAGAGCTCCTCCAGGCGGTCGTGGGCGTCTCGGCACGCGTCGCGGGCTTCGCGCACGGCGCGCCGGTCGTCGTCGGTGACCAGGGAGTCGGTGCGCAGAGCGACGATCACGCCGTCGAGGGCGGCGAGGACCTCCCCCTCCTGGGCGCCGATCCCGCGCAGCTCCTCGGTGACCGGGCCCAACAGCGCGGCGCGCCGTTCGTCCACGGCGCTCTCCAGTCGCGCCCCCAGGACGTCTACCAGGCGCTCGACCAGGTCCTCCAGGCGCGTGAGGAGGGCCTCGTGTTCCTGGGCGGGGTTGTAGATGAAGAGCTTGCGCGGCGCGCTGCGGCCCACCCCGGGTCCGGTGATCGTGTTCCCGTCGCGGGCCTCCACCCAGAGTGTCAGGGTGTCTCCGGGGCGGAGGTCGAACCCGGTGAGGTCCAAGTTCCCCGCGGCGCGCGTGGCGCGTGGCAGCGGGGCGCCCTCGCGGCCACGCTCGAAGGACCGCAGCGGCTGGCGCTTGGGCTCGCCCCGCGGCGGCGTGAAGACGACCTCCACGCGCGCCAACCCATAGTCGTCTTGGGCCTCTGCGAGGAGCACCACCGAGTCCCCCGCGTGGACCTCGCGATCGCGCTCGGGGACGCGGAGCTGGACCGTGGGCGCGGCGTCTTGGAGCGCGCGCACCGTGCGCCAGCGCCGCTCGCGCACGAGCGTCCCGTCCGGGGCCGTGAGCAGGAACTGGTAGCGATCGTCGGTGCCCACGCGCAGGGCGCCGCGCACGGTGCGCTCTCCCACGCGCTCCAGGGGCCAGCGCGACGTGGGGTCGGACTCGAGGATGAGCACGACCTCCCGCGCCGGCTCCGCGAGCACGCCCTCGAAGCGCACCTCGGTCCCGGCGAGTGCCTCGATGTCCCCGTCGCTGTCATCCAGGTGGCGGTCCTCGAGGTGGACATAGCTGGGTGGCCGGAGCGTGAGGGACAGGTGGCCGAGGAGCTCGTCCGCCGTGCGGGCGGCGGGCCCGGCGGCGGCCGTGCCCAACGTGGTGAGGGCGTTCAGGCCCCGAGCGGCGAGGTCCGGGCGGACGGCGAGGAGGGCCGCGCTCGCCACGAGCACCACGGCGAGGTCCACGAGGAGGCGGCGGAGGCGGCGGCGCTCCACGAAGGCGTCTGGGGACAGCGCGGCGAGGCGCTCCGCAGCCCGCGCGGCCGAGGCCCGGGCCAGGGCGGGGGAGAAGCCCAAAGTCTCTTGACCCGCGTGGGGTGCGCGGTGCAGCAGGCGCTCCACCTCCACGGCGGTGACGAGCGCGGATTGGCAGCCTCCCAGGCGCGCCTCCACCCACGCCGCGAGGTCCTCGTCGCGTCGCCGCGCGCGCTGCGGGCGCCACCACAGCCACCACGAGAAGGCGGTGATGAGGACCACCGCGCCCCCTGCGAAGGCCAGACCCAGGGCGGGGTGGAGGGCCGCGGCGAACAGGAGGCCGCCGAGGACGCCCAGGAGCCCCACGGCGGCGGCCGCCACGGCGGCCTCGGCCGCGCTGCGGCGGTTCAGGCGCCGGCGGATCCGGCCCAGAGCGCCGCGGATGTCCGCGAAGGGGTCCATGGTGAGGGGGCCTGCTCCGTCCAAGGGTGGGTTCGCGGCTGTGGGTTGGCTGCGCGGGCCGCGCGGGCTCAACTGGGTCCAAGCCGACGGCTCGCCCGGAGATTCCGCCGCCGCCGTGGGCAGGCATCTTCCGGCCCCACCCCCGCCGGGTCAACCCAGCGGTTGGGACCCCGATCCGCCACCTACTCTGGGATTCGGCTTTGGATCCCACGTGTGGGCGGCGTCGGGCTGCGCGGCTGGGTGCTCGACGTGACGCAGCCACGCCTCCGCGCCCAGCCGCTTGCCTCCTTGCCCAAACGCGGCCTCCTGCGCCTCGGTCCGCAGAGCAGGTGGCGGATCGGGGTGGGACCCCAACCCGCCGTCGCGTCGAGGGTTCGGGGTTGGAGCCCGCGCGGGGGGGCGTAGGGCCGTCCCGCCGCGCACGAGGCCGGCGGCTGGAGGTCCTCGGGGCCTCGCGTCTTGCTCGGCTCTTGACCCTGTAGCTGACTACGGGCTTACGGTGGGCCCATGGACACCCAGGAACGACGACCGTTGGCCTCGGAGCAGCAGCCCCCGACGAGCCGGCCCATGACGATCGGCAAGCTGGCCCGCGCCGCCGCGGTGGGCGTGGAGACGATTCGCTTCTACGAGCGGCGAGGCCTCCTCCCGCCCCCGCCCCGCAGCGCCGCGGGCTATCGGCACTACGGACCCGACGCACTGCGGCGCTTGCGGTTCATTCAGCGGGCCAAAGAGCTGGGCTTCTCCTTGGACGAGACCGCGGAGCTCTTGGCGTTGCGCGCGGACGCCAGCGCCCGCTGTGACGACGTGCGCTCCGCCGCCGCGGCCAAGCTCCGCGATGTGGAGGCGAAGCTGCGCGATCTCGTCGCGATCCGCGACACGCTCACGGAGCTGGTGGAGCGGTGCGGGTGCCAGGGCCCATCGTCCCCTTGCCCCATCCTGGAGGCCCTGGACCACGACGCGACGCCCACCTGAGCGCGCCCCCTTCCGCGACTCGCCCTCCTTTCTCACCGCGCTCTCCACGGTCCAACCAAGGAACCCGCCCATGCCTCCCTCCTGTCCCACCTGCTCTCAATCCGGGCGTCGCGTGTCGGCGCGCACCGTCCGCGCCCACGCCCTTCCCGGCGTCTTGGACCTCGTGTCTGTGGGTGCCGACGGTGCGCGCGGCGCCGTGGGGCCGGCCGCAACCGACCCGGCTGCGGGGTGGTGGCTGTGCTGGGACGAGGATTGCCCGACGATCTACTTCCGCGGCTCCGAGACGGTGACCGCCGAGGGCGTGGACGCCCTGCCGTGGCACAAGAATCCCGAGGACCCGGCGCAGCTCGTGTGCTTCTGCTTCCAGCACACGGTGGCCGCGGTGCGGGCGGACACGCGGGCACATGGCGTGTCGACCCTCCGCGCCAGCATCCAGGCGGCCTGCGCCCGCGGCGAGGACGACTGCGAGCGCACGAACCCCCAGGGCCGCTGCTGCCTGGGGAACGTGGGGGCCGTGGTGCGGGGCGTCGCCGTGGCCGCGGGGGGCTCGCCCTTCGTGATCTTGCCGGTCGCCCCCAGCGCTCCCCCCGACGAGGGCGGCGGGGGAGGCTGTGGGACCGGGTGCGGGTGCTCCTGCGGCGACGACGCGGCGATCTGACCGTACCTTCGGTCCCAGAACCGGTCGTTGGGCTTCCTCGCCCCGGGAAGGGCCATTAGGGTCCTAGCAGCGCGGCGTGGAGGCGAGCGACCAGGGGCTCCACGGTGTGGGTGGGGACGGTGAGCGTGAGGTCGAGGGGGCCCAGCCGCACGCCGAAGGGGCCTGGGGTCTCGGTGCGGGCCGCCGCCAGGGTGGTGGCGAGGACGTCGGGCTCGTCTCCGAGGCCGTGGCCCACGACGGTCACCGAGCCCAGGCCGCGCTCCACCCGGGCTTCGCCGTCCAGCTCCCGGGCGAGGTGGGTGGCGAGGAGCCCTTCGCGGTGGGCGTCCTCCAGGGGGAGGTCCAGGGAGATCGCCGCGCCGTCCCGTCCGCCCTCGGCGCCAGCGGGGAAGAGGCCCAGGGATGTGCAGACGGCCAGGGCCCGGGGCAGCAGGGGGGCGGGCAGGTGGACGCGCACGAGCTCGCGCCGGTGGGCGATGGCCGTGACCGGGCGCGGCTCCTCCACGGCGTTGGTGCGCACGAGGGTCCCCGTGTCGTCTCGGGGCCCGAACGTCGCCTTGGCGAAGACGGCGATACCGTGGCGGGAGGCGTACTGCACGCAGTCCTGGTTCAAGACCTTGGCGCCGTGACGGGCGAGGGCGACCATCTCGTCGTAGCCCACCGTGGGGAGGCGCTGGGCCTCGGGGACCAGGCGGGGGTCGGCCGTGTAGACCCCGTCCACGTCGCTCAGGATTTCGCAGTGCTCGGCCCCCAGGGCGGCGGCCAGGGCCACGGCCGTCGTGTCCGTGCCCCCGCGCCCCAAGGTCGTGATCTCGCGGGCGTAGCTGACCCCTTGGTAGCCGGCGACGATGACGACCTTGCCGGCGTCCAGCTCGTCCATGACCCGGAAGGGGCGCACCTCCACGATGCGCGCGCGGTTGTGGCGGGCGTTCGTGATGATGCCGGCCTGAGAGCCGGTGAAGGAGACGGCGGGGACGCCCAGCTCGTCCAGGGCGATGGCGAGCGACGCCGTGGAGATGCGCTCGCCCACGGACAGGAGCATGTCCAGCTCGCGCGGGTTGGGGTTGTCCGAGAGGGCTTTGGCGTGGGCGAGGAGGGTGTCCGTCTTGCCGGCCATGGCGCTGACCACGGCGACGATGCGGTAGCCCTGGGCCACGGTGTGGGCCACGCGCTGGGCGACCGCGCGGATCTTCGCCACGTCCGCCAGGGAGCTGCCGCCGTACTTGTGGACCACGATGGGCTGCATGCGGCGTCTCCTCCGGGGGGGCTTGGGCCACACGGGACGGGGGCGATCCTATCCGCCGTGTGCGCAGGGGGCCACAAAGAGCGCCGGAGACGTGTCGTGTCCATCGCGGAGGCGTGGCGACGACAGGCCCTTGCCGGGCGCCCGGGGGTGTGCTTTGAAGGTTCGTCATCACCCGCGACCCGAGGTCCTACCCATGCAGATCACCGCCGGTGCCCAGGCGCTCGACGCCGTCCAGACCCCTCTGTTGGTCGTCCCCGTCTTCGCGGACGAGGGCGCGCCCGGCCCCGCCTTCGCCGCACTGGACGCGGCCACCGGCGGTCACGCCGCCCGTGTGATGGAGGAGGAGAGCTACCAAGCGAAGCGCGGCAAGACGCTCTTGTACCGGGCGCCGGACGAGGCGGCCTTCCGGCGCGTGTTGTTGGTGGGCATGGGGAAGGCCGGAGACCTCAAGCCGGCGGACACGCGGGCGCTCGGGGTGAGCGCCGTCCAGGCGGCCAATGGGCGCAAGCTCACGGGGGTCGCGTGTGTGCTGCCCCAGGGCGCGGACGCCGTGGACGCCATCGCCGCCGCGCGCTTCGTGACCGAAGGGTTGGAGCTGGGCGCCTACCGCTATGACAAGTGGCGGACGAAGGACGTGGAGCCCCAGACCTGCGAGGCCGTGACCTTGGTGGCGGACGAGGACGCGGATCTGGACGCCCTGGGCGCCATCGTGCGCCGCACGCAGGCGGCGACTGCGGGCGTGTGCTTCGCGCGGGACCTCATGAACGGCCCGCCCGTGGAGGTCACGCCGACCTTCCTGGCCGAGGCGGCCACCGAAATGGCCCAGGCCGGTGGCTTGGAGATCGAAGTCATCGAGGCGGACGACATGCGCCGCGCCGGCATGAACCTGCTCCTGGCCGTGAGCGCCGGGAGCCGCCAGGCGCCCAAGCTCATCCACCTCACCTACCGCCCGGCGAACGCGGCCCAGGGGGCGCCGTCGGTGGCCTTCGTGGGCAAGGGGATCACCTTCGACGCTGGTGGCTACAACCTCAAGCCCACCGGGCACATCGAGGACATGAAACTGGACATGGGCGGTGGCGCCGCGGTGCTCGGCGCCATGAAGGCCATGAGCACCTGGGCGCCCGGCTACGTGGTCCACGGCATCGTCCCGGCGGCCGAGAACCTGGTGAGTGAGGCCGCCTACAAGCCCGGGGACGTCTACAAGGCCATGAACGGCAAGACCGTGGAGATCATGAACACGGACGCCGAGGGACGCCTCATCTTGGCCGATGCCCTCTCCTACGCCGTGGAGCTGGGCGTGGACCGCATCGTGGACCTTGCCACCCTCACGGGCGCGTGCGTGGTGGCGCTGGGGCCGCACACGGCCGGCATCTTCAGCAACAACGAGGCCTTCTCCGGGCGCGTCAAGGCGGCCGCGGACGCGGCTGGTGAGGACATGTGGGTCATGCCCATGACGCCCAAGCTCAAGAAGATGCTCAAGTCGCCCGTGGCGGACATGAAGAACGTGGGCGAGCGTTGGGGCGGCGCCATCACCGCGGCGCAGTTCCTCTCGGAGTTCGTGGGGAAGACGACGTGGGTCCACCTGGATATCGCCGGGCCGGCGATGGCCGACAGCGCGGACGGCTACATCAGCCGGGGAGGGACCGGCTTCGGTGTGCTGTCACTGCTCCAGCTCGTAGACGGGGAGGTTTGATCGTGGCCGGGAGCGTCAACAAGGCGATCATCATTGGCAATCTGGGCGCCGACCCCGAGGTACGCACGACCCCCAGCGGGCAGATGGTGTGCAACCTCTCGGTGGCGACCAGCGAGAACTACACGGACCGGAACGGCAACCGGCAGGAGCGCACCGAGTGGCACCGCGTGGTGCTGTGGGGCAAGCTCGCGGAGCTGGCCCAGCGGTACCTGTCCAAGGGGCGCAAGGTCTTCATCGAGGGGCGGATCCAGACCCGCTCCTGGGAGGACCAGCAGACCGGCCAGAAGCGGTACTCCACCGAGATCGTCGCGCGCGACATGGTGTTCTTGGACTCCCAAGGGGGCGGCGGCGGCCAGGGTGGCTACGGCGGCGGCCAGGGCGGCCAGGGTGGCTACGGCGGCGGTCAGGGTGGCTACGGTGGTGGCGGCCAAGGCGGTTACGGCGGCGGTCAGGGCGGCTACGGTGGTGGCGGCCAAGGCGGCTACGGTGGTGGCGGCCAAGGCGGTTACGGCGGCGGCCAGGGCGGCTACGGCGGCGGCCAGGGCGGCTACGGCGGCGGCCAGGCCCAGGGCGGGTACGGAGGTCCGCCCCAGGCGGCGCCGCCGGCTCCGGGAGGCGCTCCGCCGCAGCCCGCGCAGCCGGCCCCGCCGGCGCCCGCTGGTGGCTCGGAAACCGGGGGAGATCCCGGCTACGTAGACGACGACATCCCGTTCTGAGAACATGCCCGGGTGGCGACGCGGCTCCCATTCCACCGTTCTCGAGGGGTAGCGCGGCCCGGCGGGCCCACGGCGGACCCGCCGTTGCCGCCGGGACCCGTGATGGGAGGGGGCTGACCCATGGGCTTGGACCAGCCTGGCGCGAGCACGTGGGGCCCCACGGCCGTTCGGGGAACGGAGGATGACCGCTTCTCGCTCGACGCCGACGCACGCGATCGGCAGCACCTCCTCCGGCTGTTCGCGATGGGGACCGCCGGCCTCGCCCTCGTCTTCGCCCTGGCGACGGGGGCGCTCGGAGCCGACTACGTCGCCGGGGGGCTGGCGGTCTTCGCGGCCTTGTCCCTGGCCCTGTCCTCGCGCGCGGGCGTCCTGACGCCGGCGGTGGGGGGCGGGCTGTTCACCGCGCTGTGGATCCTCGCCTTGGCCGCTGCGGTCCCGTGGACGGGCGGGGGCACATCGCCCGCGCTGCCTCTCCTCATCCCGGCGCCCGTGGCCGCCACCTTCCTCGCGGGCAAGCGAGGGGGCGTGCTCGCCGTCTTGGGGATCTCGATCCTCATGCTGGGGGGCCTCGCTCTCACCGTGGCCGGGTCGCTGCCCCCCTCCGTGTTGGGTCCCGAGGCCGCTCGCGGGCTGCTCCTCGCGACGCTCCTCACGACCGTGTCCATCACCACGGGCTTCGGGATCCTCTACGATCGCACCTGGCAGCGTCAGACCGCTCAGGAACGCGCGCGGTCCCAGGCGCTCCGCGAGGTCACCCGGACCATGACGCAGGCGGCCGAGGGCCTCCGGCGGGCCGCCGACGCGTTTCGGGGTCAGGCGGGCCCCGACACGCTCGTGGAGGCCATGGACCGCGCGGCGGAGAGCGGACGCGAGAGCGCCGAGCGGGCCAGGGGCCGCGTCCGCGGCTTCTTGGAGCGCCAGGGTGTCCTCCTGGCAAACGCGGAGGCGATCGAGGCGTATCGCAAAGCGGTCGAGGAACTCATGGGGGACGTGCGCCGCGTGTCCGAGCGGCTCGACCTCGTCGCCTTGGACGTCTCCATCCTGGCGGCCGGGGAGGGGGAGGCGGGGGTCGCCTTCGGTGCGCTCGCGGGGCGAACGCGGGGCCTCGTGGAGCGGCTCGGGAGCGTGGCGGAGACCACCTCGCGGACGCTGGCCGAGATCGCCGCCGCCCAAGCCCTGTCCAGCGAGGAGGCCGCCGGCGCCCAGGACACCGCCCGGGCGGCCGCCACGGCCCTGGAGCGCCTGGCCGCCTCGTTCGAGACGGTCTGTTCGCTCGTGGACCAGGCCTCTCTCATGGGGCGGGAGCTGGCGCAGGCGGCGCTGGAGCACGTGAGCGAGCTCGTGGACAAGGTCGGGGCCAGCCAGGGCGTCGAGGACCAGGAGACGCTGCGCCAGGAGATCATCCGCGGCCTCCTCCCGTGGCTGGTCGCGGGGGCCGCGGGGCCCGTGGTCCTCATGGGGTTCGCCCTCACCGTGGCCCTGGGGGCCTCTCCGGGGCCGCTGCTCCTCGTCCTGGGGGGCCTGACGGCCAGCCCGCTGCTCGGCCTGCGGCGAGGGCTCAGCCTGCGGACGAACAGCCAGATCTTCATCCTCGCCAGCAACGTCCTGCTCGGCACCGTCTCCTGGGCCGTGGGAGGGGGGCTCACGGCGCCGGCCATCGGCGGCCTCGCCATCACACCCTTGGCCGCCATCTTCCTCTTGGATCGCCGCGCAGGACTCCGGTGGGCGGCGGTGGCCCTCTCGATGGTCGCCGCGATGGGGGCGGCGGACCTGGCGAGTGTGACCCCGCCGTCCGTGCTCAGCGGGCGCACGCTCGACGTCCTCCGGTTCGTCCCCACCGTGATCTTCTCGGGCCTCGCCTTTGGCTTCGGCGTGGGCTTCACCTCGGTGCTGGGATCCGTCCTGGCCCGTGTGAGCGCGGAGCGGCAGCGGCTGCACGCAGTGCTGCGCGAGCTCGGCGAGGCCGGGCAGGGCGTGGCGGACCTCGCCGAATCCATCGCCGGCACGGGGCAGGGCGCGCGGACGCTGGCCGAGGACATGCGGGAGGAGGCCGCTCGGGGGACACGGCTCAGCGACGAGACGAGGGCGCATTTCGCGGCGCTCGTGGCCCGGAACGAGCAGGTCGCCCGCTCAGCCCAGGGCGTGGCGGCTCGGGCCGAGCGCGTGGCGGATCTCGTGGGGGACGTGAAGGCGCTGTCCTTCGACCTGGACCTCACGGCGAGCCGCGTGGCCATGACCGCCGTGCAAGCGACCCACGACGCCAGCGCCTTCGAGGTGTTGGGCGGCGAGATGGCGGACCTGACGGTGACGCTCCAGCGGGACACCGACCAGGTCCGCGCCGCGCTCATGACGCTGGGCGAGGCCGTGGAGGCCGCTCGGGAGGACGCCCGCGCGAGCTTGGAAGACACCCAGCGGGGGGCGGGAGAGGTGGAGGAGCTGGCGCGGTCCTTCGATGACGTCTGTGCCCTCATCGAGCGCGCCGCGGACGCCTCTCACGCGTTGGCGACGGAGGTGCAGGCACAGTTCGAGGTGCTCCAGGCGGGGCTGGAGAGCGACCTCGCGGAGCACGTGGAGTTTCTCCAGTGAGCGCGTCGGACCCATCGATGACGCCCGGGACGTCGAGTAAGCCCCAGACCCTCCAGTGGGCGCGCGAGGAGCTCGTGTGGCGCCTGCTCCGCGTCTTCTCGGCGGCGACGACGGCCGCAGCGGTGAGCTTCGGGCTCTTCTTCGTCTTCGTAGGTGGGAGCGCGCTGGGCTGGGTGATCATCGCCCTCGGCTTGCCCCTGCTCGCCCCCAGGGCGCTGCGCCGCCACGGCTTCTCCGCGCGCGTCGCGGCGAACGTGTTGCTGGTGGCGGGCACGGTGATGATGGTGACCATCGCTTGGGTGAGCGGAGGGGCGCGCACCACGTCCTTCCCCGCGTACCTGCTCCTGCCGGTCGTCGCCGTCCTGCTCACGCCGCGCCGCGACGCGCGCGCGTGGCTGCTCGTGTTCGCGTTGGGGCTCGTAGGCGTTTGGGTGGGAGATCTCGAGGGGCTCACGCCGCCGTCGCTCGTGCCCAGCGCCTATGTCAGGGAGACGCGGCTCCTCACGCTGCTCACGGGCGTGGGCGTGGCCTTCTTGTTCTCGCTCATCTTTCGGGCCAGCTACCGCCGCGCGCGGGACGAGCTGCGAGCCTCCCGGTTGGCTATGGCCGACCTCCTCCGTGGGCTCGGGGCCGCGGGCGATGACCTGCGCCGTGCGGCCGGGGCCCTGCAGGGACCGTCTTCGACGACCCAAGACAGAGATGGAGAGCCCGCGCTGCCCGCCACGCCGGGGCTCGTGGTCCACATGCGGCGGGAGGCCAAACGTGCCCAGGAGTTTACGGATCGCGCCTGGCGGACCGTGGAGGGCTTCGGGCGCGCCTACGAGTCCATCGGGGGCGAGATCCTCGCTCTGGCCCCGCGCCTCACCGAGGTGGAGAAGCTCGCCGCGGGCGTGCAAGACCTGGGCGCGCGGTTGGACATCCTCGCGCTCCACGTGGGCGTCCAGGCGTCCCTCGTGGGAGAGGTCGCGCGGCCCTTCAAGCGCCTGAGCGAGACGGCCCGCACCTTGGCCAAGCGCGTGGAGGCGGACGCCCAGGGCATCGCCGCCACGATGGAGAGGATTCAACGAGCCGCTGACACCGCCGCCGCGCTCGCGCGCGAGGGGACTGGCCTCCGGCGTGAGGCGACGCCGCGTTTGGAGGCCTTGAGCCGCTCCTTCGGGCGGGTCGTGAAGCTCGCCGAGCGGGCGTCCGATGTGGGGGAGGCGGTCGTGGAGGCGTCGCTCCAACATTTGGGCGTCACCGAGATGGGGCTCCGGGAGGTCGTCGGTTCCCACGGCGACGGCTCGAAGGATCTCGTGTCCCACGCGGCGACCGCGTCAAGCAGTGGCCCCGGGGTGGAGTCCGAGCCATCGAGCGGTGGCGGCCACGTGCCTCCCACGGACCGCTGGGCACGTCTCCCTCGACTGTTTGCGGGCGTCGGTGTGGCCGCCCTGGCCACGGCTGTCCTTTTCGCGGTCGTGGACGAGACGGTGAGCGCGGCGCTCTTCGGGGGCATCGGGTTCGTGTCGCTGACGGCCGCGCTCGTGCCCGCCCCGGCGACGGCGCAGCCGTGGTTGGCAGGCCTGTTTCTGGCGATCACGACCGTCCTGGTGGGGTTCGGGAGCTGGCTGTCCGGTGGGCTGGCGTCGCCCGCTTTCCCCGGGCTCGTGCTCCTCCCCGTGCTGGCGGTCTTCTTGTTCGGTCGCAAGGTGGGGCTGCTGGGGGCGCTCGTCGCCCTCGCCGTGGGCACCTCGTTCCTGTTGGCCGAGCGGGCTGGGGAGCTCCCCGCGGTCCCCTTCGAGGTCGAGACGTGGAAGGCGCTCAACATGGCGTTCGCCGTGTTGTTCCTCACACGCCTCTATCAGTACTCCACCTGGTCGCGGGATCAGATCCGGGCGCGCAACGAGCATCTCGAACGGGCCGGCGCCCGCGCCGAGGAGGCGGCCCGGGAGCTCCGCGACGCCGGCGCCACCCTGGCCCGCGCCACCGAAGAACTGCGTGCGGGCTCTTTGGTCCAGGTCATGCATCAGGAGGCCGGCGCTGGCGATGAGCACGCCCGGGAGACGCTCGCGTCGTTCGGTGGCGTCGTGAGCCGCTACGAGGCCATCGAGGACGCCATCAACCGGGCCAACGGTGAGGCTGCGGGCCTCGATGAGGCGCTGCACCGCATCGACGGCATGGCCCACGACGTGGACCTCCTGGCCCTCCAGATCGCCCTGGAGGCCGTGCGCATGGGCGAGCAGGGGGCCGCCTTCCGCCTCCTCGCCGACGAGATGATGCGCTTGTCGGCCGTCGCGCGCGCCGATGCCAACGACATGATGGCCCGCCTGGCCGGCACGCGGGACGCCGTGCGCAAGACCCAGGCGCTCACCGCCGAGGGCGGGGAGGCGGCGCGAGAGGCGAGCGAGGCCGTCCGCGCCCTCGCCACCGCCTTCCAAGAGGTCTGCCGCCTCGTAGAGCGCGCCGCGGACGCCAGCCAGGACCTCGCCGACCTCGCCGACGACCAGCTCTACCAGCTCCGCCAGGGCCTCGCTGGGAGGACGTCGGGGGCGGCCGGTGTGCGGGCAGTGATTGCCTCCCCCGAGGCCGGCTGATAGCGTCCCGCTCGCGCGCTGGCGGACGGCGCGCCCACAGCGGGAGCACACATGGCGAGCGACGCGGCGAAGCCCAGCTTCTTGGAGCAGGTCAGGAGCTACCCCCGGCAGTTCTGGGTAGCCAACACGATGGAGATCTTCGAGCGCCTGTCCTGGTACGGGTGGTTTACCGTCATGGCGCTCTACGTGACGGGCTCCCCAGACACCGGCGGCCTGGGCTTCTCCACCGAGACACGCGGCACCCTCCAGGCCATCGTCCCGTTCTTCCTGTATCTGTTGCCGGTCTTCACGGGGGCCATCGCCGACCGCTACGGCTACAAGCGCAGCTTCATCATCGCGTTCAGCATCATGATCGCGGCCTACTACCTGCTGGGACAGTTCACGAGCCTCCCGGGCTTCTTCTTGGCCTTCATGTTCGTGGCGGTGGGCGCCGGCATCTTCAAGCCGGTCGTCGTGGGCACGGTCGCCAAGGTCACCAACGACAGCAACTCGTCCATGGCCTTCGGCATCTTCTACATGATGGTCAACATCGGCGGCTTCGTGGGGCCCATCGTCGCCGGGCTCGTCCGTGGCTGGGGTTGGGAGTACGTCTTCTACGCCTCCTCGGGCTGGGCCATCATCAACCTGATCATCGTCCTCACGCTGTATGAGGAGCCGCCCGTCGCCGAGGGGCAGCGCTCGGGTTCGCTCCGGCAGGTCCTGGACACGATGGTGGAGGTCATCGGCAACTTCCGCTTCTTCCTCACCATCTTCGTGGTCCTGTTCCTCCTCATGTTCGCCAACCTCCGCGTGGGACCCTTCGAGGCCTTCACGTGGACGCACGCCGCCATCGCCATCCCCGTGTGGATCGCCCTGAACTTCCTCTGGGACGCCCTGCTCCCCAAGAACAGCGGAGATCCCGCCAACGACGGCGCCCGACGGCGCAGCCCGTGGATGCGCCGCATGCGCTGCTCCAACTGGCGCTTCGCGGTGTTCCTGCTCATCATGAGCGGCTTCTGGACGGCCTTCAACCAGATCTTCCTCACGATGCCCGAGTATATTCGGGACTTTACGGACACGCGCTCCATGACCTCCATGGCCGAGGGGCTGTTCGGCGAGGACGACTCCGGGGACCCCAACTCCGGCGTTGCCAGCAACTTGGCGACGGTGAACCCCCAGGAGCGGGCCAAGATCCACGCGCGCCTAGCCGCCTTCGTGCGGGTTCTCCGCGGTGACGACGCGGCCAAGCACGAGCTCGAGGCTTGGGCCGCCATCTGGGAGCCCGCGGTGGACATCGTGACCCACGACGAGCGGCCGGACGACGCGCGCGAGGCGGCCCTCGTCAAGCTCATCATGGCCGCCTATGCCACCGCAGACGTCGATGAGCTGTCCATCGGCGAGCGCAAGGTCATCGTGGAGATGGCCCAGGACGTGGCGCACATTCCCGCCCCCACGTGGGAGACGGCGCGAGTGCGCGATCTCCTGGACACCGTCCACGACGTGCCCCAGGTTGCCGCGCTCACGCCGCGCCAGGCCGAGGCGCTCCGCAAGGCCGCCGTGGCGTCCGCCCGCGCCCTGTTGGACACCAAGGTCCGCATCCTGCCCTCCGAGCTCATCCGCCAGGCGGCGGGCGGGCCCGACGTGGACCAGCTCACCGACCACGTCATCATCACCGCCCGCCAGGTGAACCCCGAGTACATCATCAACATCGACGCCCTGGCCATCATCCTGTTTCAGGTCTTCGTCTCCTTCATCATGGCGCGCATGCACCAGTTCAAGGCCATGATCTTGGGGATGCTCGTGGCCGCCGTGGGCATCGGGCTGCCCTTCTTCGCCGGCGCCGAGGGGGTCGTGGGCGTGGGCGCCTCGGCGTGGATCGTGTCGCTGTCGCTGCTCATCTTCGCCTTCGGCGAGATGATGGCGAGCCCCACCAGCCAGGAGTACGTGGGGCGCATCGCCCCCCCGGACCGAAAGGCCGTCTACATGGGCTACTACTTCGTGGCCGTGGCCCTGGGGAACCTCTTTGGCGGCATCCTCTCCGGCGAGCTCTACGGCCACTTCGCCCGGGACCTCCAGCGCCCCGACCTCATGTGGCTCCTCTTTGGCGGCCTCATGGTCCTCACGGCGCTCCTCTTCGTCGTCTACGACCGCTTCGCACTGCCTCGCGGGAACAAGGAACAGGCCGCGTAGGCTCAGGGCGCGCGCAGTACGTAGTACACGGTGACCGGCACCGCTCCGGACAGCGGCACGGCGAGCCATCGCACGGCCGCTTGGGGCGGGGTCCAAGGGGCTTGCTCCGGAGCGGCTCGGAGCGCGGCGGCGAGCAGCGGCGCCTCGGGTAGGGCGGACTGGGGCAGCTCGGCGTCCTCCAAGGGGATATGGGCGTCTCGCGGGGGCGGCAAGGCCCCGCGCCGCGGCGCGGCCGGCAGGCGTCGCACGAGGAGCGCGCCGGGCAGCGCCCGTCGGCCTAGCGGCCCCGCGCCCACCCGGTCTAGTCTCCAGCCCTCGGGAGCACGCTCGTACAGGCGGCCCCCCAGGTGCCCTCCTGGCCCAAGATCTGCCCCCACCATGTGCAGGACGCCGGTCGGCTCCGGGGCCTCGTCGAACCCCAGCGCTCGTGCCGCGATCGCCCACGCCCCCTCGCCCGCGTCCCGATGGAAGACCAGGTAGAGCTTTACGCGCCAAGCGTCCGGGTGATCGTAGGCGAAGCCCAGGACGGGCAAGTCCACGGCGGGCGACTGAGCCAGGTCCAGCAGCGACTCCAGGGCGCGCGCCACCCGGCCGTCGAAGGCCTCGACCAAGGACACGACGCGCCCCGCCTCTCGCGTGGCGTCCTCGCGCCACGCGGAGAACCCGTAGGACCACCGCAGCCACCGCCACACGCTGCCATCCCAGCTCGCCGAGGGCTCGAAGGCGTTCGCGAAGCGCCCGCGGTCCTCTCCAAAGGCGCCGATCATCGCTTCTCGCAGGTTCGCGAGCCGTCGGTCCCCTCGGCCCTCGGGAGGCGTCACCGCGTCCCACCAAGCGCTCACCTGGGCCACGCTGGCCGGGTCGTGCAGGCGAAAACACAAGGGGTAGCGCCGCCCGACCGGCGGTCGCCCGCCGCAGTCCGACACGAGCCCGCACAGCGCACACCGCGCCCCCGCGGCCCTTTGCGCGCCATCGTGCGGCCCCCGTCGTCTGGTCGGTTCTCGATGCGCCACGTCGAGAGCTTAGTCGCTGCGGTGTGGAAGCCCCAGCGCGCGGTGCCTTCCCGCGAAATCATGGTCGTGTAGAATATCCTTCACACGCCGTTGGCCCGAGATCTGCAAAGACCCACCTCCTCAGCACGTCGGGCCCTCGGTCTTGCCGCCCGCGCCACCCGCGAGGTCTCCTTGTCCATGTCCGCCGACACACCCAACGCGCCGCTCACGGAGCGCTCGTGGAGACCCTGGCAGGCGGTCGCCGTCCTGGTCCTCGTGGGCCTCATCACGGCGCTCCACTACGGCACGGCCACGCACGAGGCCGCCTCGCACAACGTGTTCCGGCGCCTGTACTACCTGCCCATCGTCTGGGCGGCCTTCCTGGCGGGGTGGCGTGGGGGCTTGGTGACCGCGGCCCTGACGACGGTGGCCTACCTCCCGCACGCATTCTTCCTGCCTCACCACATGGACCCGGCGGCCACGGTCGACAAGGTCCTGGAGATCCTCCTGTACTTCGCGGTGGGCGGTCTCACGGGCGGCCTGGTGGACCGCCAGCGCCGAGCCCAGCGCCGGGCCGCTCAGGAGCGCGTGCGCCGGGCGCGGGCCGAGGCTGCGGCCGACAAGCTCCAGGGGCTCGTGCACCTCACGCGCGGGCTCGCCCATGAGATCCGCAACCCCCTCGGTGGCATCCAGGGCGCCATCGAGATCCTATCCACCGCCGTCCCCTCCTCCCACCCCGCCCACGAGATGGCCGAAGTAGGGCTCCGCGAGACCGCGCGCCTCAACCGTGTCCTCTCGGACTTTCTCCAGTTCGCGCGCCCGCGTGAGCCAGCCCTGGCCCCCTTCGATCCCCGCACGGTGGCGGCCGACGTCACGGCGCTCAGCCGCGCGGAGGCCCAACGCGCGGGCGTGAGCCTGACCCTGGACGCCCCGGCGGAGTGCCCGCCGGCCTTGGGGGACGCGGGGCAGACCCAGCAGGTCCTCGTAAACCTCGTCCGCAACGCCATCCAGGCGGTCTCGGCGCGGGGGGGCCACGTCATCCTCCGCGTCTGCGTACCGGCCCCACGCACCCGCAGCGGCTCGGGTGGCGGCGAGGGGCGCGTGGTCTTCCAGGTCCTCGACGATGGCCCGGGTGTCCCTGCCGAGTTGGGGGACGCCGTCTTCGACCCCTACGTCACCCGGCGCGAGGGTGGCACGGGTCTGGGGCTGTCCATCGCCGCGCTCCTGGTCAAAGGTCAAGGGGGCACGCTCTCGCACTACCCGAACCCCACCACCCCCACCGGGGCCGTGTTCGAGTTCGACCTCCCTCGGGCGGCGAGCTCGTCTCGGCAGGCGCAGCCCCCGGCTCAGGCTGGGCCCAGCGACGCCGAGCCCCCCCCACCGAGCCGCTCCCCGTCTCCCACGCCTCCCGAGGTGTCCCCATGAGCTCTCCCTGTCGCGTCCTCGTCGTGGAGGACGACGCCTCCATGCGCGCCATCTTGCGCTACAACCTGGTCGAGGAGGGGTGCGAGGTCACCCTGGCCGAGCGCGGCGATGAGGGGCTGGCCATCATCCGGCGTGGTCCCCCAGCGGCGTCCGCGTCCCGAGCGCCCTTCGACCTGGTGCTCACGGACGTGAAGATGCCCGGCGCCGACGGGATGGCCGTCCTGGCCGCCGCCAAGGAGGCGTGGCCTGAGGTCCCGGTGCTGCTCGTCACGGCCTTCGGCACGGTGGACCATGCTGTGGAGGCCCTGGAGGCGGGCGCAGCGGACTACATCACGAAGCCCTTCCGCCGCGCGGAGCTCAAGGCGCGCGTGCGGCAGGCGCTGGAGACGGCGCGGCTGCGCCACGAGAACGAGGCGCTGCGTACCGCCCCGTCGCCCCGAGGTCGGCGGACGGAGATCCTCACCAGCTCGCCCAAGATGCGCCAGGTCCTGGCCGTCCTGCGCCGCGTGGCCACGGCCGACGTGGCGGTCTTGGTCCAAGGGGAGAGCGGTACGGGCAAGGAGCTGGCGGCGCGGCTGCTCCACGAGGAGAGCGGGCGTGAGGGCGCGCTGGTGCCCATCAACTGCGCGGCGCTCCCGCCAGAGCTCCTGGAGAGCGCGCTCTTTGGGCACGAGCGCGGCGCGTTCACGGGCGCGGCCCAGCGCCACGCCGGGAAGTTCGAGCAGGCCCACAAGGGGACGCTCTTTCTGGACGAGGTGGGCGAGATGCCCCTGCCCCTCCAGGCGAAGCTGCTGCGCGTCCTCGAGGACGGTGTCGTCGACCCCGTGGGGAGCGCGCGCCGCATCCCCGTGGACGTGCGAGTGGTCGCCGCCACGAACCGGGACCTGGCGGCCGACGTGGCCGCCGGCCGCTTCCGCGAGGACCTCTACCACCGCCTGAGCGTCATCCCCGTGACGCTGCCGCCGCTGCGCGAGCGCCCCGAGGACATCCCGCTGCTGGTGGCCCACTTCCTGCGCGAGCGAGGCGATGAGGCGGTGACGGTGGCGCCGGCCCTCCTGGCCGAGCTCGCCCGCCGCCCCTGGCCGGGGAACATCCGCGAGCTCAAGAACACGGTGGCCCGCATGGCCTTGCTGCGGCGCGGGGACACCCTGGATCTCGCGGACCTGGCGGCGCCCGGGCAGACCCTCGCGGACACCGCGCCCGGCCCGGCGCTGGCCGCGGATGGGGTCGGTGGGGTTGGGGCTGGGGCGTCGGGAGACGCGGACCGTGAGGTCGCGGACGGGAGACTCTGTCCCGGGGCCCTCACGTTGCCCCCGGAGCCCTTCTCTCTGCCGGAGCTGGAGCGCGAGATCATCGAGAAGGCCCTGGAGATGCACGACCAGAACCGTTCGGCTGCGGCGCGCTACCTGGGCATCCCGCGACATGTCCTCCTCTACCGCTTGAGCAAGTACGAGGCGGATGGCGGCGCGCCCTCCGAGTGAGCCGTGCCGGTGCCTCGTGCCCGTGCGCCGCGCCTCGGGCGCCGCTATGCCTCGTCGCTCCGTCCCCTCGCGGGTCGCAGGGGCGTGACTGAGCCGCCGCGCGAAGCCCTGACGCTCGTGGCCGCGTGCTCGTCCAGCCAGGCGAGGATGTGCGGCCAGACCTCCTCGCGGGCGTGCTTGCCCAGGATGAGGTCGATGTGGCCGTAGTCGTGGTGGCAGCCCGTGTCGCGACCGAAGGCGTGGTAGCGCTTGTCCGTCGAGCCCAGCGTGTCGTGGATGCCGGCGAGGTCCTGGGCCGGGGTGAGCTTGTCGGCGGCGCCGGCCATGACGTAGAGCGGCACGGTGATCCTTTGAAGACTCTCGGTGTAGCTCACGAAGCCGTAGTGGCCGCTCATCCCGCCGTGCGCGTACCAGTCGGCGAGCTGGTAGAACAGGGACGCCGGGACGTCGTCGACGGCGCGGCGGGCCAGGCGTCGGAGGTCGCGCGCCCGCATGTTGGCGGGGTTCATGAACAGCGAGCCCAGCAGGCGGGCGTAGAGCGGCATGAGCGGCGCGATGAGCCGCGTGGAGGCGCCCACGGGGACGCGCCCGGCGAGCTTCAGGAGGCCGCGCGCGGGGACGATCTTGTCGAGCAGCGGGTGGCGCACCGCGCGCATGGAGGGGGAGCCCACCGTGACGACGCTGCGCGCCCAGTCCTGTCCGTGCGTGGCCAGAAAGGCGTAGGCGAGCATCCCGCCCATGGAGTGCCCCACCCAGTGGACCTTGTCGCGGTGCGTGCGGTTGAGCACGAACCGGATGGCGGCGGGGAGGTCGTGGTGCACGTAGTCGTCGAAGTTCCAGTCGTAGCGCTTGCGGTTCCACAACCGGGGGCGGCTGGCGCGCCCGGCGCCGCGGAGCTCGAGCACCCAGACATCCCAACCCGCCGCGTGGAGGTAGCGCGCCAACGACAGCTCGCCGGGGGCGTCCACGTTGAAGCGGTTCGCCGTGAGCCCGTGGCACAGGATGACGCTGTCGAGCGCGTGGTCGTAGGGCCGGTGGGCGTAGTTGTAGAGGGCGATCTTCCACCCGTCCCGGGTGGGCACGCGGTAGACTCTCGGTTCCAGCAGGCGACTGCGCATGGGCGCAGGGTAGCACCCGCGCGCTCGGCCGGCAGGTTTCCCGGTTTCCGGGGGCGTGCGCGGGCGCGGCTGGCGTCAGGCTTTGTGATAGGGCGCGCCGCGGAGGATGGCGTCGGCGCGGTAGAGCTGCTCCCACAGGACCACGCGGGCGAGGTCGTGGGGGAGCGTCAGGGGCCCGAAGGACCAGCGCTCGGCGGCGCGCGCGATGACGGCGGGCGCGAGGCCGTGGGCGCTGCCCAGGGCGAAGCAGACCGCGGTGGCCCCGGACCCCCTCCAGGCCTCCAGGCGCCGCGCAAGGTCCTCGGAGGACCATGAGACGGCCCTCCGCTCGCCGGGGCGTCCCCTGCGCCCCCTCCCGGCGCCCACCCCTTGCACGACGAGGGCCACCAGGCGGTCGCGGGCCTTGAGGGCCGCCAGGAGGCGCTCGCCCTCGGTCTCCAGGGCGCGGGCGACGAGGGCCGGGGCGTCGTCGCGCAGCTTCACGGGCTTGACGAACAGCTCGTCGGCTCGCTGGTGGCGGTTCAGGCGGCGGCGGTAGTCCTCGGCCGCGGCGTCCAGGGGCCCCGAGGGGCGGCTACCGGCGTGGAGGAGGCGGAGGATCACCCGGCGGCGTGCTCGGGGCCGGCGCTGGCACCGTCGTTCGCCTGCCAGTCCAACCTCGGCGCCTCGGCCCACAGCTCCTCGAGTTGGTAGAAGGCGCGCACGGGCTCGTAGAAGATGTGCACGACCACCTCGCCGTAGTCCACGACCACCCACTGGGAGCTCCTGGTCCCCTCGGACGACAGCGGGGCGGTGCCCCGTTCGGCCTTGAGGGTGGAGCGGATGTGGTCGGCGATGGCGTCCACCTGGCGGTCGGAGGCGGCGCTACAGATGACGAACCAGTCGGCGTAGCTCACGAGCTCGCGGACGCGAAGGACCTGGATGTTCGAGGCCTTGCGCTCGTCGGCGAGGGCGGCCACGCGGGCGGCCAGGGGCTGGGTGTCCAGCGGTGGATCTGTTGCCGTGATCTCGGTGGCTTCCACGTCTTGTTGCTTCAAGTGGCTCCTTGCTCCTTGCGTTCGCAGCTCGATTCACAGCGGCAGACCGAATCCAGGCGACGAGAGACGCTGTGAATCATGCTATTGGGCCCCACGCACTTGGCCTGCGCCCCAGACGACGAACTTCCGCGCCGTGAGCTCCTCGAGCCCCATGGGGCCGTAGGCGTGGAGCTTCGTCGTGCTGATGCCGATCTCGGCGCCCAGGCCCAGCTCGAAGCCGTCGTTGAAGCGGGTCGATGCGTTCACCAAGACACAGCTCGACTGAACCTCTGACAGGAAGCGCTGGCTCGCCGCGTAGTCGCGGGTCACGATGGCTTCGGTGTGGCCTGATCCGTAGGTAGCAATATGCGCCATCGCGGCGTCGATGTCATCGACCAGCGCGACCGAGAGTACCAGGTCGAGGTATTCGGTGGCCCAGTCCTCCTCGCTGACGGGCTTGGCGCCTGGCCACAGGGCCCGCGTCCGGGCGTCCCCGCGCAGCTCCACGCCCGCCGCCTCCAGCCGCGGGAACAGCCGCGGCACGAGATCGCGCGCCGCCTCGCGGTGGACGAGCAGCGTCTCCATGGCGTTGCAGACGCCAGGGCGCTGGACCTTGGCGTTGAAGGCGATGTCGGCGGCCATGTCCAGGTCGGCGTCGGCATGGACGTAGACGTGGCAGACGCCCTTGTAGTGCTGGAGGACGGGCACCAAGGCGTTGTGCGTGACCGTGCGCACCAGCCCCTCGCCGCCCCGGGGGATGACCAGGTCTACCTCGCCCTCTTTGCGGATGAGGTCCAGGATCACCTGGCGGTCGCTCGTGGCCACGGCTTGCACGGCGTCCGCCGGGAGGCCGGCATCCTGGAGTCCGGCGCGCATGACGCGGACCAGCGCCTGGTTGGCGTGCAGGGCCTCGCGGCCCCCCTTCAGGATGGGCACGTTGCCGCTCTTGAGGCACAGCACGCCCGCGTCGATGGTGACGTTGGGGCGCGCCTCGTAGATGATGGCGATGACCCCCAGCGGGATGCGCATGCGCCCCACGCGCAGGCCGTTGGGGCGCAGCGTGGCGTCCTCGATGCGGCCCACGGGGTCCGGCAGGGCGCGGACCTCGCGCACGCCAGCGGCCATGGCGGCCACGCGCGCCTCGTTGAGCCGGAGGCGGTCCAGGAGGGCGCTGGACAGGCCGGCCTCTCGGGCCGCCTCCAGGTCGCGGGCGTTGGCGGCCAGGATCTCGGCGGCGGAGGCCTCCAGCCGGCGGGCGATGGCGTCCAGGGCCGCGTCCTTCTGGGCGCCGGTGGCGCGCGCCATGGCAGGCGCCGCGGCCTTGGCTTGGGCGGCGAGCTGGTCGGCGAGCGCGTGTGCGTCCCGTGGGGTAGGGGCGGGGTCGGCCGTGGTCATGGTGGGGGCCTCGCGGGGGTCAGGCCGCCCGCTCGCGCCGACGCCGGAGCAGCGCCAGGGCGAGCAAGACGATGGGGATGATGGGGGCGCCCGCGGCGGCGAACCACAGGGTGGCGGCGGCGCCGTAGGTCTCGGGTGTGTCTCCGTCCAGCAGGATCCAGCCGTCGTGGGGGTCCACCTTGGTCTGGAGGGCGTAGGTGTTGGCGGCCCGGCGCGCCCAGCGCGGCGCCTCCGAGGCGCGGACCAGGCGCCCCTCCACGGACATGGTCTCCAGGAGGTCTTGGGGGAAGGCGAGGCGCTGCTCCACGAGCCACACCCACTCGGCGTCCACCTCGACGCTCTGCTTGTGCCAGGGCTTGTCGGGGAGCTCTTGGGGGGTCCGCACGACCAGGCGGTAGAGGGGCTCCACGAAGTACTTGTAGACGGGCTCGCCGGACTGGGCCTGCTGCTCGGGGTCGTCGAGCGCCGTCTGGCCGTCGTGGACCACGGCCATCTCGTGGGTGACGTAGAGCCCCTCCGCGCGAACGTAGCTGTTGGAGGGGACGTCGAGGGTGCGGATCCCATCGCGCCACTGTTGGCGGAGATCTCCCAGCTCGATGGGCGGCTCTCCTCGGTGCAGCCAGTAGGTGAACTCGTGGCGCGTGGCCATCATCAGGACCACGCTCACCGCTGTGACCGCCAGGGCGAAGACCGTGCGCCACAGCAGGCGCGCGCCCCCGCGAGCGGCTCCCGACCAGGGCGCTCCGCCGGTGAGCGCGAGCCCGTCGTCGTCCTGCCAGTCGAGGGTCCCGCCTTGCTCCTCGGTGCGTCGGGCGTCCCAATCCGCGAAGAGGCGCTCCAGCTCCTCGCGGCGCGCCTCAGGCGTGGGCTCGGAGGAGGTCTCTCCCGCGGTGCCGGTCGCGCCCTGGGCAGAAGACTCTCGGTGGGCAGAAGACTCTCGGTGGGCAGAAGACTCTTGGGCAGAGGACTCTTGGGGCTTGGGCGCCCCTTCGTCGGCGTCGGCGTGGTCGGTCGCCGGTGGGAGGCTGTTGCTGTCGTCGGACTCGCTCACGTCGTCCTCGGGCTCCGGGAGAGTTTGGGGGGCTGGGCCAGCCGAACCAGGGTGGCAGGGGGGCTTGGCGGGTTCGTGGGTGGGTGGGGCGGTGGCCCGGGTGGCCCATGGGTCAGGCGAGGTCCCCCGCGGGGCTCCCACGCCGCGCAGGCATGGCGTCGTCGCGGGGTCGGCGGATATAACACGGGCTCAACGGCGCCGGGAAGACCCATGCAGGACCGCCCACACGACACCCCCGCCGAGGCGTCTCCGCGCTGCGAGCCGCCTGAGGGAGACAACGCAGACGCGGCGTCTGTTCCCCCGAACCCCGCGGCTGCGGCGCTCGCCGCGCTCTTCGCGCCGGGCGGCGGTCTCGCCAGGGCCCTCCCTGGCTTCGAGCCCCGGCCCGGCCAGGAGCACATGGCGCAGCGGGTGGCTCGGGCCATCGCTGAGCGCGCCGTGCTGTTGGTGGAGGCGGGGACCGGGACGGGGAAGTCCCTGGCGTACTTGGCTCCGGCGGTGTTGGCGGGCGAGACGGTCCTCGTCTCCACGGCGACGAAGACCCTTCAAGAGCAACTCTACAACCAGACCGTGCCTCTCCTGTCTCGCGCCTTGGGGCGCCCTGTGCGGGCGGCGCTGCTCAAGGGGCGCACGAACTACCTGTGCCTCCAGCGCTTGGGTGAGGCCCAGCGGAGCCCCGGCCTCCTGCCCGAAGACCGAGAGTGGCTCCGGCGCCTCGCGGGCTGGAGCGAGACGACCGCGACCGGTGACCGCGCCGAGCTCCACGACCTCCCCGACGAGGCCCCCATCTGGGGGCGCGTCACGGCGCGGGCCGACGAGTGTCTGGGCCAGTCCTGCCCCGCCGCCGAGGGGTGTTTCGTCTTGGCGGCTCGCCGGCAGGCCCAGCGGGCGGACGTGGTCATCGTCAACCACGCCCTGTTCTTCGCTGACCTGGCGCTCCGCGATGCGGGCGTGCGGCTGCTCCCCGAGGCCGACGTGGCGATCTTGGACGAGGCCCACAAGGTCGAGGACGTGGCGTCCCAGCACTTTGGGGCGAGCGTGTCCGACGCGCGCGTGCGCGACCTGGCTCGGTTGGGGCGCGGGGCGCTCAAGGCCGGTGGGGCTCGTGAGGAGCGCGCGGACGAGGTCGTCGACGCCCTGCTGAATCGGAGCGAGACGTTCTTCGGGTTGATGGGCCGGGTGCCGGACCGCGCGCTGTCCTCCGATTCCCTGCCGGCGGGTGCGGAGGAGGCCGCGCGGGCGCTGGGCGCGGCGCTCCGTGTGTTGGGGAGTGAGGCACACGGCCTGACGGGGAAGGTTCCGCCCTCGTCGGACGAGGAGGACCCGGTGGTTCGGGGGATGCTGGAGGCCACGAGCGCGCGTGCGGACCTCATGCGCGCAGAGCTGGAGGGGATGCTCGCCTTCCGGGATGCGACGGAGGTCGTCTGGGTGGAGCGCGGCCGGCGCGCGGTCTTCTTGCGTTCGGCGCCGGTGGAGGTGGGGAGCATCCTGGCCGAGAAGCTGTTTGGGGTGGTGGAGGCCGTCGTCCTCACCTCGGCCACCCTGACGACGGGCGGGACGTTCGCGCACATCAAGCGGCGGTTGGGTGTGGACTGGGACTGCGAGGAGCTGGTGGTTCCGTCGCCCTTCGACTACGCGCGCCAGACCCTCCTGTACCTGCCTCGGGACGTGCCGCCGCCCCAGCACGACGCTTTCGCGCCGGTGGCCGCGGCGCAGGTGGAGCGGCTCGTGCGCCTCGCGGGGGGCGGTGCGTTCGTGCTATTCACGTCCTTTCGGCAGCTCGACGACGTGTACCGAGAGTTGCAGGGGCGGCTGCCCTTCCCGGTTCTGCGACACGGTGACCGACCGCGGCAGGTCCTCTTGGACGCGTTCCGCCGGGATGGCAACGCGGTGCTTTTCGCCACGAGCTCGTTCTGGGAGGGGGTAGACGTGGTGGGCGACGCCCTGCGCTTGGTGGTGATCATGCGCTTGCCCTTCGCGCGCCCCAACGAGCCGCTGACCGAGGCGCGGATGGCGGCTGTGAAGCGCGCTGGGGGTTCGGACTTCATGGACTATCAGGTGCCGCTCGCCATCATCGCGCTCAAGCAGGGGTTCGGGCGTCTCATTCGCCACCGAGACGACCGAGGCATCGTGGCCATCTTGGACACGCGTCTGGTGACCCGGCGTTATGGGGAGGTGTTCCTTCGGAGCCTTCCGCCAGCGCTGCGCGTCTATCATCTGGAGGCTTTGGAGCATCAGTGGGGGCTCACGCGGCGGGCTCGGTTGGGGCGTGAGGCGGCCGGCGGGGTGGCTCCTCGACCTGAGCCGGATGCGCCGTGAGAGCCGGAAGCGCCGCGTGTGCTGGGTTCACCGTCCGTTTGGCCCGGGACGAGGACCTGGAGGCGGTCGCTGGCGTGGAGGCGGCCAGCTTCGACCACGACCCTTGGACCGTATCGCGGTTGAGGGGCTTGTTGTGCCGTGGTGCGGCGTGGCTGCTGGTGGCGATCCAGCCCACGAGGGAGCTGGGGGGAGGGGAGGTTGGGTCGTGCGAGGGGGACGTCGTGGGCCATTGTCTGGTGCAGGTCATCGTGGACGAAGCGGAGGTCCTGTCCATCGCGACCGTCCCCTGGGCCCGTGGTCGAGGCGTGGGGCGGGCTCTGCTCGCGGCCTTGGAGGCCCGCGGTGAGGATGAGGGGGTGAGGACCATCTTCTTGGACGTCAGTGACCGCAACGCGGCGGCCCGTCGTCTTTACGCCGCCGCAGGCTACCGCGTGGTGGGGCGCCGCCCGAGCTACTACGCAGATGGCGCCGATGGCCTCATCATGCGCCGCGATCTCCCCCCTGCCACCCCTGCCC